>MNEA01000157.1 GCA_001917435.1 Acidobacteria bacterium 13_2_20CM_2_57_6 | reverse complement strand
TTCGACCGTCGTTACTTCACGCTAATGCGGCAAGTGAGGACTGGGAAAATTTGGGAAGAGGAGATTCCCTATTCGCCATTGTTTCGCAAAACTTGGGATAAATTTCTGCGAGACCGTGGACTTCAGAAGGCACGCAGTAAGGCAATGAAAGGGCGGCAACCCGAAGGTTTGAGACGCTGGCATGAACGCCAGCGGTTGTTGAAAGCGAATAAAGAAATCAGGAAGGTTAGCCGGGCGCAAAAAAAGATGCTCGCGCTGTCGGCGGGTCTGGCGGAAATAGGGCGGCAAAAAGTAGAGCCACGCAATTGACAGAAGAAAGTCTATCGGTTCTGAAACCTCAGCACATGACGCGAATATCCCGCCCAGCGGGGCAGACCAGCTCTTTTCGGAGTTCTGTGCACTCTCGAATCTCGAGTCCGTTTAGAGAAAGGATGTGGCGTTCGCCAAAATCACAACATGTAGCGAATGTCGGAAGCGACAGTTGGGTATGCGAAAAGCCTATCTCTGAGATCGGCTGCCGGAATTTCTGTCGCTATTGCGAGTGCAAATAGATTGATCACTTCGTCGGTTATGAGGCCCGAGCGGATGGGCCCCTAATATCCTGTCGCTCGCTTCTTCGATCAGGACCTTGAACCCCGAGCCGTCACTCGGCTACCAGTTCCGTTACCCACTACCCATGAATTGCGGAATTGCGTATGTGCGGGACGATCCTCGAAAGAAGAACATCGCCGGACTCAACAATCTGCTTCGTTGAGCCGATTGCCTTGCCCGCCACGACTTCGGGATGCCCACCGTCGAAAACTTATGCAATTTCTACTTCGTACAATCATCGATGGGTTGACGCGAGGTACTGGTGCTTGATTTCTTCTACTCCGTAAACTACCGTCAATATACGCTGTACAATCGCCTCGCCTACGTCACATTACGACTCAATAGGGTGCATATCAGAATTTCCCCTATGCTCATCTAACACGCTTTGCGCCGAATGTTGATTTCTTGTTTATTTCTGAACGGCGACTTCTGACGAATCCCGTTAACGGCCCCAAGTTAATCTCAAATTTGTTGTAAATCAAGACTAGACGGTCAATCGCTTGTAGCCGGAACCCCACTGGAACTTTATTGTCCCAAGCCATTCTCTTGAGCGCCTTGACGAGCCACCGGCCATCCTTTGTGAGAACTTTCTTCCCGGTATCAGAGTCGGTCATTCAGTTCCTTTTCGCCGTGATCCGGTGTAATAACCTTCGGCATTTAACGAACACCAAGTCAACGGCGGTGAGTCCCGGAGTAACGCCTCGCAGCCCAAAAGACGGCAGTGGCAAATTTCATCACAAACACCTGCTTTGCGTCACCTTACCGCGGTAACTCCACCTCCGAAAACAAATAGCCGCCACTAAGCCTGCAGCAGAGACGTCTTCCGGTTGATTTGAAACGACAAATTTACTCAAACAAATGGCACTGCTCTCTGTGATTTCTGTGCGCAGCAGGAGCCGGTGCGCCAGTGTGGCATAGTTTGCCCCGGTCGACGCTCCTGCTGACGGCCGAACAGTCGCTCTTGGGCTTTGTCAATGGGCAAGGAAGCTGCAAATCAACGACTTGCCTACAACCCGAGCCCGTACGAAAGCACTTGTTGCTCGTGCTGAAAGAACACCTACTTAACACAGAAGAGATTGTCGGCCACGGCACAGACATGGCACACTTGTTTGGCGCTGTCGAACCGTCGCAATAATTTTTGGCGCCGCCCACACTGGAACCACAGCTATGCCATTTTTAAGCGAACCTCCCGACCTTACTCGCGTTTATCCGAACCAACTTTGCCCGACCTAGCCCCTCGCTCTGAGATGGATTAAAGAGCACCAGGAGAGTTCGGCGGAATTGATCTTCCGGGTCATGAGTGGCACAACATGAGTGGCATAAGAGGATCAACATGGGTTTCGGGGGGTTTAAACCGCGTTCCCGAAATAACAGTCCCCACAGGCAGGTTGTCGTAGTCATCGGAGGTGGTTGTGAGTCGGTGCGCGCTCCTAAATTCCTTCTGTACTTCGATACTCGCCGTATGCGCGCGCAATGCTGCCTTTGTTCTCAAAGGCCGCGAGCAACGGCAAGTGCAGGTGACGGGCTTCCCGCTTATTGTGCCGCCGGCCGGTTCCCGGTCGAGATTGCGGAATCGAGCTGGATCAGCGTCTCGAGCAAGTAGTACTGTCCATAAATTAGCATGCCATCGGCAGGATGCGTACCGCTTCCATGCCGCAAAACTCCCGGAGGCGTCGCATCTCCTTTGTAGGTGGGCGTCAGATAGCGGTCGATCAATGAGTGAGTGATGCGCTCTGCCTGACTTCGATATGCCTGCGCCTTATGCGCATCTCGCGTGAGCGCAGCCAACTGGAGCAAGCCGCCGGAGGCGATCGCTGCCGCAGAAGTGTCGCGATTGCGATACATGACTCCTTCATCGCAGAAGTCGTACCAGGGCACGCCGTCTTCTGGCAGTTCGGCGATGATATAGTCTGCGATTGTCTGCGCGGTATGCAAAAGCTTCGGATCCCTGGTCTCACGATATGTAGTAGCAAATCCGTAGAGGGCCCAAGCTGTACCCCGCGACCAACTCGTTTCCCAGGAATATCCCTGATGAGTGTGATAGAAGACGCGCTCACCTGGTTTTGCGTCATTCGGAAATACGAAGCTTCCATTTCCGCTGAGTTGGAATTGCTGACGGTTGTCGCCAGGGTTGTAATGAACCGACTGTATCACCGACCCGTCATTCCGAATAAACCAGTCCGCCGCGCGCAGAGCATGCTTCAGAGCGACATCGCGATATTTGGAATCCCCAGCCTCATGGCTCGCCCACCACAGAAGTTGCAGGTTCATCATAGTGTCGATGATCGTGTCGTGCTCGAACTCCTTGCCTACAAGAGCTGAGGCCCAAAGTTCTGCCCAACGGCGGTACTTCTCGTCATGCGTGAGGGAGTACATCTTCCATAGCTCTGCCGTCCAGAAGCTACCTGTCCAGAAGAATCCCTTTTGGGGTTTCCATTCACCGGTCTGGTTATCACCATCGGTAAAGAAGCCGTCGCCAGCGCTGTCACCGACACCACTCGGCGGTGCCGCTGCAATGACTGGCTCCCACTTCGCCGCGGTGCGGTCTATTTCTTTCTGCAGGAGGTCGATCGCTTGCTTATAGGTCCGCGAGCCGATCGGATGCAAACTATCGGCCGGTGCCGATTGCGCTTCTGCTGCGCTCGAAAGCACCTTGACCGTTACCGGCGTCTTCAACCGGCCAGCAACCTGCTTCACGTAGGCGAGCAGCTGCTCTTGCGAGGTCATGTGGTCAATGTCCGCAAGACGCGCCACGTAATATCGCGGTTCGCCCGCGCCGTCCACGGCGATCGGATCATTTGTCCCCTCCTGGTCCCAGGCAGCCAGCGAATACCAGGAAGCAATACCATTCTTCAGCGGAAACGTGAACAGATAGTCCTTGCTGTCCTTGTTCACGGCCGCTCCGCTGCCCGGAGCCATGACAATGGCCAGGCCCAAATTGCTTCCTCGCAAAATCGGCGAGACCGCCTTGTTTCCGCCTTCCACAGCCTGCTCGCCCCACATCGCCAGCCATGCCGGATCATCCGTCGCCGGAGAACGCAATTCGGGAATTCCTTGCTGTTGGGTGAGACCGGTTGCAAATACCAGATCACCCGCGTTGCTCGATTCGATGGTTTGCAGGAAGCCGCGCTCGCCTGCCCATTGCGTAATTCGCTCCTGAAGGTCAACGTTCTTTCCCGCGATCTTCCAGCCTTTATAAGTGAGTTCGATGATCGCGCGCACCGGGCCGGTAGAAACGATTCGGTACCCGCGGTCATCAACGTCCGCAACGTGCTCTGCCGTGCCGTTCACCCATCCCGCAAGAGCGCCGATACCTAATGCGTCGGCGACCAGATAAATGTCGCGGCCATCGGGGGAATAGTTGTGATAGACGTAGCCAGGCGTCGCGTACCGGTCGAGCTGCAAACTCGGCCTCGCCTTTCCGAAAAGATCGATCGCGTTGCGCTTGTCAAAGTACAGACGGAAAGCGTCGCGCTTCGATTCCCAACCCACACCATCGATCTTCTTGGTAAAGATCGCATTCGTCTGCTTCTCGTAATCGCCGCGCAGACGAAAGATGCGGTCCACCGCACCCCACGTAATGGTTACGATCCGAGTCTGGTGCGGCTTTAGATCGATCTGGAACGCGAGTTCGTCCGGGGTGGAGTCGCGGTCGAGATCATCCACCTGGGAAGGAAGTTCCGTTGGATGCAACACAGTCGCATCTTCTGCAATCGTGCTGGCGTTCGACGCAGTCACGATCTGTGAGCCAGGGTAAAAATCAGGAGCTATCTTCTTCAATTCCGGAACTGGCAGGACAATGTTTTCCGCCGGACGATTCTCGCCCGTAGGATTGGTAATGGCGACTTTGATCGATTTCAGGTGCGGCTCCGCCCACAGGTCCTGTGTCGCCAATAAGGCCCACAGCGCCACGCACTTCCACACTGCGCTTCCTTTTTTCATTTGCATGCAAAAGTCTCTCTCGAATTTCCGTAATCCCCGGGAGCCCACGGTTTCAACCGAAGCCGAGACTTTCTTGGCCGATGGCCGCGCACCGTTAACAACGCGGACTTCAATCTCTCTCACACGCGAACCGGTTCTTTGGTCGCTCCTAGGCCGTAACGTAATCGATACGCACTGGCTCCAACCGTGGCGCTAGAAGTTGAACTAAGAGCAACGCAAATAGATAGGCTGAACCAGCCATAAACAGGACCACTGCATAGCTGTGAGTCCACTGTAACAGCCGACTCACCAGCCAGGAGATACACAAACCTCCCACGGCGCCGCCAAATCCGCCGATTCCCACCACCGAAGCTATGGCGTGACGGGGGAACATATCAGAAGCCAGAGTGAACATGTTGCACGACCAGCCTTGGTGAGCAGCGGTGGCCAACGCGATGATTGCTACCGCGGGCCACAATCCCTTTACCTGCGAGACAAACAGCACCGGCACCACACACAAAGCGCAAATCAACATCGCACTCTTACGCGCGCGATTCACGTTCCAGCCCTGCTTGAGGAGACTGGAGGAGAGCCATCCTCCGCCGACGCTGCCAAAATCAGCGGCTATGTAAATTGCGACCAGCGGCGGACCAAGCCCGGTGAGGGTCACTCCGTGGGTTTCATGCAGAAACTTTGGCAACCAGAAGAGATAAAACCACCAAATCGGGTCCGTCATCGATTTGCCGAGCACAAACGCCCACGTCTGGCGATGCGGGAACAGACGCAGCCATGGAATTTTCGTTTCAGGCTCGAAGGGATCGCTCTGGATGTACCGCAGTTCACTCGGCGAGAGCCGCGGATGCTGCTGTGGGCGCCGGTACAGCAGGAGCCACAGAATGAGCCATGTCGCACTGAAAAATCCTGTGAAGACAAATGCCCAGCGCCAGCCCAGATGCACTGCTATCCACGGAACAGTTAGCGGAGCGACCACTGCGCCGACGTTCGATCCGGAATTAAAAATGCCGGTCGCCAGAGCGCGTTCTTTTTTCGGAAACCACTCGGTGACGGTTTTTATCGCGGCCGGAAAATTGCCCGATTCCCCGAGACCCAACATAAACCGGGCGGTGCCGAATCCAAAGATGGATCTCGCAAGCGAGTGTCCGATCGCTGAGAGGCTCCAGACAGCGAGGGCAGCGGCATATCCGATTCGCGTTCCGACGCGATCGATGAGACGGCCCACAACGATGAGACCCAACGCATACGCGTAAAAGAACATCTGCACGATGTTCCCGTATTGGATCTCGCTCCATCCAAAAGTTTTCTGGAGTAACGGCGCCAGCAGTCCGAGGACCTGCCGATCCATGTAATTGATCGTGGTCGCGAAGAACAGCAAGGCGCAGATAACCCAGCGAAGGTTCCCACCAGCACGAGCATGCAGCGCCGCATCGACCGTTCCTGAAGTTGGCGCACACGAGGGCTGTTCGAGCTTAGATGAACTTTGCTGCACGTTACACTCACCTCTACAAATATGGGCGGTTATCTGCCCGCCGCTATCTGCCCATCCATCCGCCGTCCACCACGAGCACATGGCCGTGAATGTAATTACTCGCCGCGGACGCAAGAAACACGGCGGCTCCACAAATGTCGTTCGGTTCTCCCCATCGCGCTGCGGGGATGCGTTCGAGAATCTGACGGTTGCGAACTTTATCGCGTTGCAGTGCGGCGGTGCTGTCGGTGCGCATGTAGCCCGGCGCGATCGCGTTCACGTTCACGCCTTGCGCTGCCCATTCGTTGGCCAGCGCTTTGGTTAATTGCACGACCGCCCCCTTGGACGCAGCATACGCCGGAACGGTAATGCCACCCTGAAAGGCGAGTAGCGAAGCGACATTGATGATCTTTCCGCCCGATCCTCTGCTCAAAAAACTGCGACCTGCGGCCTGGCATAATTTCCAAAGTGAATTCAGATTTACTTGAAGGACAGCCATCCAGTCTTGATCGTTGTAGTCTACCGACTTGGCACGACGGATGACTCCGGCGTTGTTGACCACGATGTCCACGGACGCAATCTGCTGGGCTACCGCAAAGAGATGCTCGGCAGCCCCGGGTTTTAACAAATCAGCCTGGATCCCGGATGCGCGGCGTCCCAACTTTTCGACTTGCTGACAAGTCTCCTGCGGCGAGCGCGAATTTCCGTGGCTGATTACGTCAGCTCCGGCTTCAGCCAACGCAATCGCCATGGCCGCACCCAGGCCCGCCGAAGCGCCGGTGACCAATGCGGTCTTGCCGCCGAGCGTGAACTGATCGAGGATCAAAGGATTATTTCTACTCGCTGCCAGTCCCGATCCCGACTGGCCGAACTAAGGCTGAAGGTTCGCGGCAGACCGCCTACCCGACGATGCGCTGCCATTGCCCAACGGAAGCCAATCTTGGCAAGCGAAAAGCGGTTCCGTGTTGATGCCAATCTCATAATGTTGTTTGCCGGTCGCTAACCCGGCGCTGACTCGTTGCGTCAAGTCGGTCAGAACCTTCATTGCCTCACCTTTCGCTCAGCGCGGGATTCTTGCAGGCGGCAATAATGCGTGTCAAGAAGATTGTGCTGCGCTCGTCCCTCTATGCGGTACACCACTTCACAAAATGCCAACAAATAGCTCGCTAGGCTACAGCTAGTGTGAGACGATTTGTGTGGCGCGCTTGCCCGATCCGGTGATCTCAAAATACTGGCGCAGGCGCCGTCACTGAGCTATATGTAACTGGAGGGTCTGCCTCCGGGATAGATCGGCGGGTTTGGGCTAATCAACGATGGAGGACATTTCTATGACAGCCTCACTTAACACATCCATTGCAACACCTCTTTCCGAAGCTGTTGCCAAGACCGACGGACCATATCAACTGCATGGTCTGGAGCGCGCCGTTTCTGTTCTCGAGGTTCTGAGCGAGAGTGAGGCACCGCTCAGTCTCGCCGAGATCTGCCATCGCATGAACCTGCACAAAAGCACTGCCCATCGGTCGCTCATGGTTCTGGAACGTAGCGCGCTGATAGAGAGAACTCCAGAGAATCGTTTTCGTCTGGGACTGAAGCTCTATGAACTCGGCAATCGAGCGGTGGAGCAGATCGATCTGCGTGCGCGGGTTTACCCGTTCTTCAGGCGGCTCGCGATGGATGTACACGAAACAGTACATCTGGGCGTTCTGCAGAAAACATCGGTTGTATATGTGGACAAAGTGGAACCCAATCGCAGGATCTGCATGAGCTCGAAGATCGGAAGTTCGAACCCGGTTTATTGTACCTCGATGGGAAAGGCGATGCTGGCATTTCAACCTGAGGAAACAATCGAAAAGATTGTTTCGAGAATTCGTTTTACGCGCTACACGCCCAAAACGCTTTGCTCACGTGAGAAGCTGTTCGAGCATCTCGAGACCGTGCGGCGGCGCGGGTATGCCATTGATGACGAGGAGATTGAACTTGGTGTTCGTTGTATCGGTGCCCCCATTTTCAATACGGATCGGTGGGCCATTGCAGCCGTAAGCGTCTCGGGACCGACTTCGCGCATCACCCCAAAAAATGTTCGCGCGATTGCGCAACGTGTGCTGACCTGCTGCCGCGAAATCTCCGCCTCACTGGGTATGCGAGCGAAGAAAAAATCTCACGTAGCGTCGCCTTTCCTGACGCACTACGGCAGCTGAGCCACCTACGGTTCTTTCACTTTGACTACGACCGCGCCGAAGACTACTCCGGGAGCAATGATCAGTCGATGCGGTGTGCCTGCCGGCACGTGAACGATGTCACCTTTGACAATCGTGTGTGAGGTTCCATTCTGAATGCCACTTCCCTTCGTTTCACCGTCCTCGCCGGTCTTGGCATCGAGAACGGTCCCTCCAGTAACCAGAGTCGCCGTTCCCTCAGTCACCACGAACACGTCATCATAGTGCGCATGCACTTCGGCTCCGCCGCTCGTAATTCGCACTGAGAGTTTGATTGCATGCGATCCATAGTCGCCGAGTGTAGCCCCACCGCTCGCAGACGCTTTCGCCGTTTGCGCCAGAGCTTGCAGCTGTGAGGCGACGCTCTTGCCCGAAAAAACGTCAGCTTTGTCTTTGGCCGACGCGTAAAGTGAAATTAGGAATACAGCGGCTACAAAAATTGAAAGGAGTTTCATCGCTTCTCCTTACATTCGTCAATCGGCTTATCGAAGTGTTTCGATCGGAGCAGGGTCCATGTCTCCATAGTCCTGGTTCTCGCCCCCCATGCCCCAGCAGAAGCTATACGCTTGGGTCCCCACCCCAGCGTGAATCGACCAGCCGGGAGAGACTACTATTTCGCGATCTTTCATAACAATGTGCCGAGTTTCTTCCGCAAACCCCATAAGGTGAAAGACCCGCGCTTGCTCGGGCAGATTGAAATACATGTAGATCTCAGATCGGCGCATATGGGTGTGAGCAGGCATCGTATTCCACGCGCTTCCCGAATGAAGATGCGTTACGCCCATTACTAATTGGCAGCTCCGCGCGCCATCGAGATGTATGTACTTACAAACGGTGCGGCGGTTACACATTTCGGCGCCGCCCAGTTCAACTAGGCTGGCATCGGCTTTACGGACCAGCGTGGTGGGATAACTGGAATGCGCAGGACAGCTGAGAAAATAAAATACAGCTGGTGAATCCGGATCGGCCGACTCAAGTTCAATCGCCTTGGCTCCGCGCCCTATATATAAGCAGTCGAGATTTTCCAGAGCATAACTGTCACTGCCAACCTGAACCGCGCCGCTACCGCCGGTGTTCAGAACTCCTACTTCGCGCCGTTCGGTGAAGGACTTCGCCCGTAACGTGTCATCCGCGGTGAGTACAATGCGGTTTTTCAAGGGTACGGCCATGCCCACCACTGCGCGATCCAAGTCGATGTACACCTGGTGAATCTGTCCGGGCACGCAGAGATCATCAATCAGGAATGTTTCTCGAATCTGCGTGGTCGTCATCGTGCGGTAACGCACCGGATCGGCGATGAAACGAGTTTTCATAGTTCGTCGTTGTTCCTTGCCTGTCGGTTCTTATGGTGCACGAGGAAAAATGTCACTTCCAAGGGGCTGCTTGAATTCCCAAGATGCGGTAAACGATTACGGCCAGCAGTACCTATTTACCAAAATAATGACGCGCTGTCTGCACTTTTATATACGAGCGTCCCGCTATGCGGGATATTTGGTGGCGTCAAGTTTGTATCCGTTTTCGGCTGCGTAAGAGTGCGGGTTGCTTTTGCCGCCAAGCCGTTACACAGCTTATTTTCTGAGGCAACGTACCGCATAGAGGGACGCCGCGGCACAATTTTCTTGACACTAGTTATTCGAGGCTGCCAGAATCCCGGCATTGAAGTCCAAAGGTGAAGCAATGAAGGTTCCGGCCCGACTTGATGCGGCGAGTCATTGCTGCGTCAGCCATCGGCGAACAGCATAATGTGATCGGCATCGACACGGAATCCCCTAAGAATCGGCAAACCAATAGCATCCGAGTCCGTGCCAAAGAGGAGGGGTTGTGAGAAAAGCAGTGCACGTCGCGTTCGCGTGTTTTCTTCTGCTCAGCGTGGCCCACGTCGGTCTCGCGCAAAATACGAACTCCGGCGATATTCGCGGTACCGTGACCGACTCATCCGGCGCGGTGATGCAGGGCGTCAGTGTCACTGTAACTAACAACGATACCGGTGTGATTAACAAGTTCGTGACGAATAGCAACGGCTTATACGATACCAACTCGATTTTGCCCGGAAACTACACCATTGAATTCGGCAAAGCGGGTTTCGCAACACTCAAGCGGGGGCCGATCCCGATTCAGGTCGGAATCGTGACCGTCGACGCCACCTTGAAGGTTGGTTCGAGCACGCAGGTGGTGGAGGTGACTTTCACTGCGCCGCTGCTCAAGACGGAGGATGCACAGGTAGCGACGACTTTGTCAACAAGACAGTTGGCCAACCTGCCGAGCGTTGATCCGGCAAACGGATGGACCAGTCTTATGAAGTGGCTTCCCGGCGCTACCAGCACCCCCGGCCAGGGCACCAACGGTGGCGGCGGCGGCGGTGATCGAAACCCGGGAGTCGATCAAGCCATCGCCGGCACCATGCCCTACTTCTCCAGTTATCTGATTGACGGTGGATCGATCTGGTTGCCGCACAGCGCCAACATTGACCAGGGCGAAAGCGAGACCGTGGCCGAAGTGAACGTGATTGCATCAACTGCACCCGCGCAGTATGGCGGAGGCGGTAATGTATTCAACCTCATCAGCAAGAGCGGAGCCAATCAGTTTCACGGCGCGCTCTATGAATATTTCCAAAACGACGCCCTGAACGCGAGGGATTACTTCAATCGGCCTCCTCAAGAAAAGGCGAGGCAGCGTTTCAACTACTTTGGCGGCTCAATTGGCGGGCCGATCCTCAAGAACAAGCTATTCTTTTATTTCAACTATCAGCAGTTAGAAAACCCGAACAACTCGCAAGCTACGGTCAGTGTTCCTACCGCCGCCATGAAAGCTGGGTGTTTCGATCCGGCGATCTTCGGAAACAATCTGACCCTTGACGCTGCCCATGGTGGCGCGCCATTAACGACCAATGCCGGTCAATGCGGGGCTTTCAATCCTGCCGACTTGGCTCTCCCAACAGCCGCTTTTGATCCAGTGGCAGCGAAAATCGAGACGTATTGGCCTGCGCCCAACTTACCTGGAACGACAAGCAACTATAGCTATTTGAAAGCCAGCAATGGCAATAGCAAGAAAACGTTTGGGCGGCTGGACTATAACATCAGCGAAAAGAACCGCCTCAACATTACGGTCAATATGCATGACAGCCCCCACAAGACTAATGCTGACCCCGACGGCTTTGCCTGTCCAATAGGTTGCGATAACAATGCCGCCGAAAGCTATAGCGCACAGGTCTCGGACGTCCACACCTTCAGTTCTTCTCTGGTAAACGAATTCCGGTATTCGTTCGTTCGGCAGGGGAATTGGTTCGTTCCGCAAACCTTGGGCAAGGGCTTCCCGGCCACTTTGGGATTGCAGTTCTCCCAGGCGGACGTGTTTCCGACGGTCCAATTCCAGGGAACTGCATCGCCCAACCAATTGAATACGGGCACGAATGCAGTCTTTATCGAGAACACCTTCATTCCCTCGGACGTATTAACCATGATTCGCGGTAAGCACATTCTGCACTTCGGGGGCGAGGTTATGTTCGAGCAGGATAATTCGACTCCCTGGGGCAGCATCCACGCCGCAGATTTCACTTTTACTGGCCAGTACACGACCAGCAACCCTACGAAATCAGTGGGCTACGCCGACTTCTTGTTAGGAGATGTGCAACAGTGGAGCACCTCGACTCAACCGGAGCACGGAATGCGGGCCAAGAACCCGTCGTTTTTTGCCCAAGACGACATCAAGCTGCGGTCGAACCTGACCGTTAATCTTGGGGTCCGGGTGGAAGTGCATGGTGGGATGAGCGAAGTCAAGAACAATATGGGTGGTTTTGATCCGACCCTTACGAATCCCGTTACCAACACACCAGGCTCGATTTGGTTTGCTGGCTTGA
>MNEA01000144.1 GCA_001917435.1 Acidobacteria bacterium 13_2_20CM_2_57_6 | reverse complement strand
CTTCCCCCGGAGTACCCTCTCCGCATTATGCCCAACATCGAAAAACACGCTCCCGGCGCATTTTGCTGGGTCGAACTCGCCACCTCCGATCAAGCCGCCGCCATCGACTTCTACTCCAAAATCTTTGGCTGGTCCGCCAACAACATGCCCATGGGCCCCAACGACTTCTATACGATTTTTAGGCTTGAGGGACGCGACGCTGCCGCAGGCTGTACCCTTCGTCCCGAAGAGCGCTCCCACGGCGTTCCTCCCCACTGGAAGCTCTACGTAGCCGTCGATAGCGCGGACGCATCCGCTGCCCGCGCCGCCGAACTTGGTGGCACCGTCCTGGCTCCGCCCTTTGACGTTTTCGATGCCGGTCGCATGGCCGTTGTGCAGGATCCCACCGGAGCGGTCCTCTGTCTCTGGCAACCCAACAAGAACACCGGCACAGGCATCTCCGCTTCGCACGGCACGCTCTGCTGGGCGGACTTGAACACGCCCGATCAAGCCCGCGCGGGACAGTTTTATTCCGATCTCTTTGGCTGGCAGATGATGAAGGAAGACGAAGACCCGGCTCACAACTACTGGCACATCAAGAACGGCGAAGAGTTCATCGGAGGCATTCCGCCTGTTTCGCACCGCCAGCCCGGCACTCCCGCCCACTGGATGGCGTATTTCACGGTTTCCGATTGCGATGCCACTGCCGCAGCCGCAAGAAATCTCGGGGCCACGCTCTACGTGCCGCCCACTGATTTTGAAGACGTCGGCCGCATTTCCATCATGGCCGATCCGCAAGGCGCAGCATTCGCCATCTTCAAAGCCGCCGCGCGTGGAGCCTCCGGCTCGTAATCTTCCTGCAACCGCTCTCAAAAACTGGGGCGGGCGCCCTCGGCCTCCCAATTTCGAATTTCTATTTTCGATTTTCCAATTCCTCGACCCTGCTTACCTCCGCAGGACCCGTTTCTCACCCGCTCTCCTTGACCGTTACCCCTCGCAGGTGTAGAGTCCGCCCACTAGGTTCTTTCCCAGCAGTTCCTGATCGAAGGAGGAATGTATGTCTTTCCGCAGAGCCCTCTGGGCCTTAGCTCTCGTCGTGTGCTTGGCGGCGCCCATCGCTGTCCAAGCGCAGGGAGACTATCTCGATGTTTTCGTCGTCAAAGTGAAACCGGAAAAACTCGCTGATTTCCAGGCCCTCACCAAAAAATGGGCGGACGCCAATCGTCGCTTCAATGGTGACCGTTGGCTCGCTCTCGAAGCCGTCTATGGTGAAGGCAATGTCTACCAGTTCACCAGCACCCGCAAGGACTACGCCGATATCGACAAAACCAACGAAGCCGTCATGGCCGCTGTCAATAAAGCCTTTGGCAAAGAAGCCGGCCAGAAAATGGAACAGGACTTCAACAACTGTTTGGTGTGGTCGCGCTCCGAACTCCGCCGCCGCCGTTGGGACCTCAGCCGCAAGGCCCCCCAGGGCTCCGAAGCCTACGCCAAATTCATTGGCGAGTCCCGCCTCTTGCGTACCACCGCCGTGCACATTCGTCCCGGACACGTCCCCGATTTCGAGGCTCTTTCCAAAGAAATGAAGGAAGCCGGCGAAAAGAACCCTGATACCCAGCCGGTATTTGTTTCCCAGGTCATTGAAGGAGGCAAAGGCGCCACCTTCTACGTCTCTACGTTGCGCTCGTCCATGGCAGGCTTTGACCGCAATCCCACCATGCGTGACATCCTCGGCGAAGAGGGCTTCAAGAAATTCCAGCAAATCAATGCGGATGCCGTCGAGACCTCTGAGTCCACCCTCTATCGTTTCGTCCCCGACCTCAGCAATCCTCCAGACGAAATCGCAAAAGTCGCCGTCGACTTCTGGCGCCCCAAAGCCGTGATGGCTGCCGCGAGCAAGCCCAAGGATTCCATGCAACCCGCCGCCGTCAAAGAAGCGGTCAAGAAACCCTAGCCACACGGCAGAAGTCACTCAGCAGAATCGGCCGGTGGCACGGATCCCACTCCGTGCCACCGGCCCCCTATCTCCGATACTGCCAAGCAACAGCAGCCTTACTCCTTTCCATTTTCCAATCTGTAGTCGGCTGGAAAGATTGCGCGTAGAAAAACGAGGCAGGCCTCTCGACTGCTTCAAACGGACAAAACTAATGGCTCGCGTGCTCAACGGGCCTAAGAATGACAATGATGTACGCATCCGGCTGTCCCGGCCTGATGACACGTGGCATGTTCCGGGCCGGGGCGGTGACCCGATGTCTTTGTCCGTCGCATAAGGCGCATAAAACATCAGGTGCGGCGGGATAGCCTGCGGGCTTTGCCTTTCCCCCCGCCATTTCGCCCCCGCATGCGGCCCTAGCCCTTGCCCCAATCTTTCAAACAAGACTCTTCACTCTCGCAAACTCCTTTGTATTCGCTGTGACCAGTGTCAGTTTGTAGCTTAGCGCCTGTCCCGCTATCAACAAGTCATACGCTCCGATGGGCCTGCCTATCCGCTCTAAACTGTTTCGGATTTCACCTGTGTATCGCGCGCCCTCCTCACCAAACTCCAGCACGCGCACCGCGCCCGCGAGTAACACCTGGGTCGCAATCACGGCTGACCTAAAAACAAAGGACTTAGCGCGGGAATGGGCATTTTTTGCACTGTACGGGCTTTCATGAGGTTTCGCGGGCCGCAGGCCCTAAAGGACACTTACGAAAAACCCAGGAGGAGGCGTCCCGCTTATGGTTAACCAGGAAATCCATGGAAGTCCGGCAGACTAGCTGCGGGCACGCGGAGAGGTTCACACAAAAAGAATGGAGATCAGGTCTCCGTTTCGAGAGGATACCGAAGCTGGAACCGCTAACTCATACATGCGCGTGGCCGTGTTGAGTACAATTTCCTCCGTTTCGTGCGAGAAAACAAAATATTCACCGGGCGAGCGCCCCACCAGTTCCGTTACGCGACGCCTCGCCGTCTCGATGTCTTCCACCGCTTCCATCCAAACCGGCGTGCCGAGAAGGTCTTTCCTGAATATATCAAAGGGAGTAGCTCGCATCGAACAACCCTCTTTCGACAGAATTCAGGACTGGGTTTTGGTGGGGGACGCCTCATACGATTGCATTCTGGCTGCCAGCCTCCCTATTCGTTCAATTCTCGCTTATTTGTCTGACTGCAAAAGACTTGCGCGCATCTGCATCCGTCCACTCAAGAGCAGCCGTCACCGCAAACATCCCGATCGTACAACCACTCCGGCATTTTTTACATACCTACACAGACCTGTGGCGATGTTACAATTCGCCAGCCAAAATACTCATTCCATTCCTTCATCGGAGGTTCCATGCATCGCCGCATCCTGATCCTGCTGGCCATTGCGCCGGCGCTGTGCATCGCCATTCTCGCGCAGGAGCATGCCGAGCACGCCGCTCCCCCAAAAGCAAAACCCGCGACGCTGATGACCGGCTACGGCAATTGGCATCACCCGGTCTCCACCAAGAACGCGCCAGCGCAGGCATTTTTCGATCAGGGCTTGCGGCTCATCTACGCTTTCAATCACAACGAAGCCATGCGCTCGTTCCGGCGTGCCGCCGAGCTCGATCCCAAACTCGCCATGGCGTATTGGGGCATCGCCGAAGCGGTGGGCCCCAATTATAACGATCCCGCCAGCGAAGACCGTTTTGCGCAGGCCCACGCCGCCATCGAGAAAGCGCAGACGCTCGGCGCCGATGCTTCCGAGAGCGACCAGGCCTACATCACCGCACTGGCTAAGCGCTTTCCGGCCGATCCGAAATCCGATTTGCGCGCCGCCGCGGAACAATATCGCGATGCCATGCGCGACGTGGTGAAGCGCTTCCCCGACGATCTTGATGCCGCCACGCTGTTCGCCGAAGCCGGAATGAACCTGCATCCCTGGGGACTCTGGCGCCCGGACGGCACGCCGGAAGAGGGCACCGAGGAAATTGTCTCGACGCTGGAGTCTGTGATTCGCCGCGAGCCCAATCATCTTGGCGCAATTCATTATTACATTCATTCCGTGGAAGCTTCCTCATCGCCGGAACGCGCTTTGGCGGGAGCGAATCGCCTGGCGCAACTTGCACCTGCCGCGGGACACATTGTGCACATGCCCGCGCACATTTACATCCGCACCGGCGATTACGAGGCCGCGGTGAAAACCAACCAGAAAGCCGCGCTCGCCGATCAGGCTTACATCAAGGCCGGCGCAGCGGAAGGCATCTATTCCATGATGTATTACAGCCACAATCTGCATTTCATCGCCATGGCCGCGGCCATGAACGGCAACTATCTGGAGTCCCGGCGCGGCGCGCAGTTGCTCGCAGCCAACGTCGGCCCTCATGTGAAAGAGATGCCGCCGCTCGAGGGTTTCATGACCGTGCCGCTGGCAGTGGAAGTGCGTTTTCACAAGTGGAACGAAATTCTGAAGGCACCGCAGCCCGACCCCGCCATGCACACGGCTACGGTATTCTGGCATTTCGCTCGCGGCCTGGCCCTTGCCGGCGCGGGGAAACTGGAGGAAGCGGAAGCCGAACACAAGTTTGTTGCCGAAGCAGAAGAGAAGACGCCGCCGGATGCCATCTTCCAGATGCCCATCAACAACAAGACCAAGGACATTCTGAAAATCGCGGAAAATGTGCTGGGCGCGAAAATCTCTCTGGCGAAAAACGATATGGACGCCACGGTGAACCAATTGCGCGCCGCCGTCGCCGTTCAAGACTCGCTGAAGTACGACGAGCCGCAAGACTGGTTCTATCCCGTGCGCGAATCCCTCGGCGCGGTGCTGCTGAAAATCGGCGATTACGCCGGCGCCGAAGAGACCTTCCGCGCGGACCTCGACCGCAATCCCCGCAACCCGCGTTCGCTCTTTGGCCTCGAGCAAGCCCTAAAGGCTATGGATAGGAGCTACGACGCGGGTTTTGTCCGCAAACAGTTTGACGCCAACTGGAAGGGCGCTGCGCGGCCGACCGTCGACGACCTCGTCTGACCCGGTGCCATTCCCTCCGATTGACCCCGCCCATCTACGGCGCTAACATCCGCCTCCACAAGGAGGTGCCTATGTCATTCCAGGGAAAACACGCCCTCATCACTGGAAGTTCGCGCGGCATCGGCCGCGGCATCGCGCTCAAGCTCGCCGAAAAGGGGGCACGCGTCGCCGTTCATTACTACCGCAACCAGGGAGCCGCCCAATCCACTCTCGAAAAAATTCGCGCCCACGGCTCCGACGGCTTCATCGTGCAAGCCGACGTCTGTCAACCCGATGAAATCCGCCGCATGTTTCAGCAGGTCCGCTCGGAGTTCGGCGGGCTCGACATCTTTGTCAGCAACGCCCGCACGGAAGCCCCCACTTTTTACCAAGCCCCCATGGACATTTCCCTCGAAAAATGGGACACGGCCGTCGATTCGCAAGCCAAGGCGTTTCTCGTCGCCGTTCGCGAAGCTGCTCCGCTGCTGTCCGATGGCGGAAGGATTGTCGCCATCACCTTCGCTCCCGGTGGACGCTTCGGCAGTTGGCAACCCTGGGTGGCCATGGGCGCCGCGAAGGCGGCAATGGAATCACTGGTCCGCTATTTTGCGGTTGCTCTCGCGGGCCGCGGCATCACCGTGAATTCCATCAGCCCCGGCTGGGTCGAAGACAGCGTGCTCAACAGTTTGCCCGAAGCCTTCCAGACTGGAGTGCGCGAATGGCAAGAACGCGGCTGGACGCCCATGCGTCGTCTCGGCACTCCCGCGGATATCGGCAATGCCGTCGCACTCATTTGCTCGCCGGAAGCCGCTTGGATTACCGGCCAGTTGATCGAGGCCGACGGCGGCGCATCCCTTGTCGATGCTCATCTGCCGCTCGAATTTCAAGGCCTGGAGAAAACTCCAGAGAAACGCGCCAATTCTCAAGGAGCGTGAGAAACAACCGGTTCGTAACGACTCAAGTGAGCCACTTCAACGGAAACAAGAAACGAGGGAGCAAAAACTTCGCCCCCTCCTCTTAAAGGAACCGCGCAATCTGCTATTTATGGCCGGAGTGCGTGATCCGCGCCAGGATGTCGCGCCGGCTGTCCAGCACGGTGGAACCTAGGAATTCCGCGCGTTCCGCCGCACTCCACTTACTCATCGTTGTCCGGATGGCTGCCGCCCACTTGTCCATGCTTTCGGCATTGGGGTAGGTAATGACCACACAGCGCATCGATGGTGCTGAAGTGTTTACGTACTGCTCGTCGACGCCGTAGTACGAAGCCACGCCGTTTTTGATCTGTTCTTCAAACGTCGGCACCAGGAGCTTCTTGAGCATTGCGGCGAAACTCTCCGGCTTGTCCGCCTTCGCATTCGAGCAGACCACTCGCAAGTACGCCGGCGTTCCGCTGCCTGCACGGTACATCGACGTTTGCATCAGGAAGTCTTCATGCTTGGTAGCCGCGATTTGCCCCGGCCGCGGTCCGACCTTGCGGACTTCGTCGAGCACTTTCATCAGTCCCGAAATCGTCATCGATGACCACGCCGCTCCGTGCGTATATCCATCGGTTGTATGTACGACCTGCTCAAAGGTGGACCAGCTAGCGATGGTCCCGTCGGCCGTCAACTTTTCCAGGATCGGAACGACTGTCTTCTCCGTATCCTCCGAGTATCCCGCCCAATGCGCCCGCGGCACTTGGAACTGGCTTACAAACGTATACACCGTTGGCGTTGGTTCCATCTGCGAAAAAGCGATCGGCGAACTGACGATCGTAACCGCCGCCAAAATCAGGCCCACTGCCACACCAATCCATCGCTTATTCATGCATCTCTCTCCTTGGGCTGGCCTGTCAGCCGCGCACGGCAACACGTTGGAAGGTCGTTCCTCGTCGCTCAGTCGCAACTTCGCGGATGGTGAGGCGAGACGACGTTCTGTCTAGTGGGTAACCTGGAAAGCAGGGCTTGCGCCCGCGGCACCGGCCAGTGTGCGCCGACAGTATTCCGTAACACGCTATTTGTCAATGCAATTCCGCCGCGGCGCTAGTTCGACGGGTCGTTAATCTTTAATTCGATTTCCGGCTTCGGCAAGGGCTTCCGCAGCTGCAATTCTGGACGCATGAACTTCACTAGGATGACTACGAAGATCGCAACCATCAGCACTTCGGCGACAACCGCAAATCGATGACCCAGCCTGCCGAGGGCCAGCAGGGCGACCCAGAAGCCTATCAGCGGAACGACAATTTGCGGATTCTTCCGTTCCAGTCTCGCCGAGCAATGCGGACAAACAAGCCACCTCCAGGCATCCGCATTAAGGACAAACGGGGTAGCAACTTCATGCGCGCAAGCAGGGCATTTCGCCATGGACAATTTCCCCTTCGCTCTTGCCCCTACTGTGCCGCGCTCCTTCCACCGCGTCAATGGAACTTATGATTTTCTCTGTCGTATGCGGACCGATCCTGTCGGAGAGGCTCTCCAAACGTATCTGGCACTTGGCGTCGCGCGCCCACTGTGCTCTCCTATAGATGTCACTATGGAGCGCACCAACTACTGCCGTCTCGTTCCTTTTCTCGTTACCTCGCTACTCCTGTGCTTCTTTCCCTCTTTTTCTCCTGCCGAGGACGGGCAGCCCAGCATCCGATTTGTGCGCAACCCCGATCCCGCGCCGGACTTTAGGCTTACGGGACTCGACGGCCAACCCGTCACGCTTGCCGGCTCCAAGGGCAAAGTCATTCTCCTGAATTTTTGGGCCACCTGGTGCGGACCTTGCCGCGCCGAAATTCCCGATCTCGTCGAACTTCAGAACAAATACAAAGACCATCTGCAAATTCTCGGACTCGTGGTGGACGACGACGATCAGGACGCCATTAAGGAATTCAGCGAAAAATTCGGCATCAATTATCCCGTCGCCCTCGCCACTAATGACATTCGCATGCAGTACGGCGGCATCGCCGCGCTCCCCACTTCATTTGTGCTGGACTCCGAAGGCCGGATCGTTCAGAAACACGAAGGCCTGCGCGATCCCGTGCTTTACGAAACGGAGATCCGTGCGCTCCTCGGCCTGCCCATCGGCAACGTCAAGGTAGAAATGTTCGAGGATACCGGCCAAATTTTCCTGAAAAATGCCGAACGCGCGACCGAACTTCCCGGCGTCGACCTTTCAAAATTGACGCCGGAACAGAAAATTTCCGCGCTGCACAAATTCAACGCCGAAACCTGCAATTGTGGGTGCACGTTCACGCTCGCGCAGTGCCGCATCTACGACCGCAACTGCCAAGTCAGCAAAGCCGCCACCTCTAAAATCATTGCCGCACTCACGCATCCCACCCAATCAAACTCCGCTCCGGCGAAGCCCTCCCGCGTCGCGTCTCCTCCAAAAGAAAAATAGAAATGACGCCTGCTGGAATTCCGCTAAACAACGTTTTTTCCATAAGACGACCCGGCAGCGTGGCTGATTCGTGCTGGCCCATCCGGCTTCCCGCCTGATACTCTCTTCCCGGCCGATGCCCACTGTTCCGAAAATTATTTTCGTTCTTGCGCTCGCACTTTCTTTCACTGGATTGCTTTCTCCGCCAATCGCACTCACCGTGGGAATAGTTTTCGGGCTCAGCTTTCCGCATCCCTACATCAACGAAAGCCGCGGCATCGCGCGCACGCTTCTGCAAAGCTCCGTCGTCGCGCTCGGCTTGGGGATGAATCTCCACGAAGTTTTGAAGGCGGGGCGCAGCGGGTTTGTTTACACGGCGCTGGGAATTTCCTTCGCGTTACTCGTAGGTCTGGCGCTCGGAAAATTCTTTGGGGTGCGGGGCAATTCGTCATTCCTGATTACGGCCGGCACCGCGATTTGCGGCGGCAGCGCTATCGCCGCCATCGGGCCGATTCTGCAAGCCAATGAAGAGGAAATGGCGGTGTCGCTCGGGACCGTTTTTATTTTGAATTCCGTCGCGCTGCTGATATTTCCGTCGATTGGAAACGCGCTGCACCTTTCGCAATCGCAATTCGGATTGTGGGCCGCGCTGGCGATTCACGACACCAGCTCCGTAGTCGGCGCGGCAACAAAATATGGCGCGCAGGCGTTGGTCATCGGCACCACGGTAAAACTCGCGCGCGCGCTCTGGATTGTTCCGCTAGCTCTCGCGACTGCCGCCGTCAAACACCATCGCTCGCGAATTCAAATTCCATGGTTTATTTTGTTTTTTATTCTTGCTGCTGTTCTGAACACATACGTCCGAACACTCGAACACATTACTCCATCACTTTTCACGCTAGGCCGGCTGGGATTGACGGCAACACTTTTTCTCATTGGGAGTGGGATTTCACGAAGCACACTGAAAACGGTTGGGTGGCGGCCGCTGCTGCTCGGAGTGCTGCTATGGCTCACCGTGGGGATGACTTCGCTATATTTCATCCGAACAGGTCTTATCGCTTTTTAGCGCGACCGAAAATCCCAGGAAAGAGAAAGTTATTTTTTCAGCAGGTCGAGAACGGCGGCGGTCATGGCTTTGACTCCGGTTCGAATGGTGGGCTCCGGAACGGGCGCGAATTCGGCGGAATGCGGACCGGGCAAACGAGCGCCATTCTCTTTTGCAGCTTGCCACTTTGCGGGATCGGCGGCGCCGAGATGAAACATGCAAATCGGCGGCTTGGGATCTTCGAGCGCGTAGAGGCTGAAATCCTCGCTGGCCATGGCGGGTTCGCCGGGAAGCACATTTTCTTTACCGAGCGAGCGCTCGAGGGCGGCAGCGACGCGGCGCGTCAATTCCGGATTGTTGATGGTAGCTGGCACATGGTCCGCGGCGACTTCGATGATGGGAGCGCGATCCGGGGGAACGCCAGCGGCAGCGGCGATGCCGTTTGAGATTCTGGTGATAGCGGCAAGAACCTTGTCGCGCTGGGCGGGAGTCATGGTTCGAACGGTAAGCTGCAGATGCGCGTCATCGGGAATGATGTTGTGCTTGGTGCCGGCATGAAACGAGCCGACAGTGACAACCGTGGGAACCTGCGGGTCCATTTCGCGGCTGACGATGGTCTGTAAAGCCACAACAATTTCCGAAGCGATGAGGATGGGATCTTTGGCCCTTTGCGGCGCGGCGCCATGCCCGCCATAGCCTCGCACAGTAATGTCCACCGAATCGGCGCCGGCGAGGATGCTTCCTTCGTGCCAACCTACTTTTCCAGCCGGCAAGTCCGAGCCGTCGTGGAGCGCCACCACATAATCGGGCTTGGGAAATTTTGTGAAAAGCCCGGCACGCAGCATGGCATGCGCACCGCCCACGGTTTCTTCGGCAGGCTGGCCGAGCATGACGAGAGTGCCGCTCCACTGTTGTTTGAGCTGGGCCAACATGCGAGCGGTACCGAGAAAAACAGACATGTGAATGTCGTGACCACAAGCGTGCATGACCCCGACATCAGCGCCATCACCACGCTTTACTTTTACGTGGCTGGCGTAAGGCAGTCCAGTGTTCTCCACAATGGGGAGAGCATCCATATCGGTGCGGACGTAGACCGTGGGACCCGCGCCATTGCGCATAAATCCAACGATTCCGTAAGAAACGACGCCGGGCGAATCGTACCGGCCGAAGTGGTCGGTGACGTCATAACCAAGCTTGCGCAACTCTGTCGCGATGAGAGCTGACGATTCCTTCTCCTGCGTGGACAGCTCGGGATTTTCGTGAAGATGCTTGTAGGTGGCAACGAGAGAGTCCATCTCTTTGCCAACGCGCTGGTCCAGATCATTCTGGGCGAGCAGTGGCATCGCTGCGAGTAAAACGGCGATGCCACACAGCGGCACACCAAGGGCGTATTTCATCGCGGTACCTCCGAAGAGAGACGGCATCTTAGCACTATTGGGGCAGACACAGCCCAACAGACAGTGGCCGGTAACGCGGCGTAATTGGTCGTTGACTGATTTGGGTCGGACGGTTGCCTAGATGCCTGGCGGGAAGGATACTGACTAGGACAGGCAAGCCAGGCGCTGCATGGTCATCGATAGCAGCCACCCTGTTTTCGTTTGAAAAAAAACAATCTTGGAATCACATTAGCGGCGATCCGTGTACGTAAGTTTTGACCGGCTGGAGATCGGCAGAATGCAGGCGGAATCTCTAGTAAAACATGCCCCCACGGGAAATTATGTACTGATCGCGGGTTCTCCAAATGCCGAGGATGCGAAAGTTCTGCATGACGCACAGATGAGCGTTTTGCGGACCTATATCGATCGCGGCGACATCAAAGTGATCGCAGATGGGTATACCAAAGACTGGCTGGCTTCCGAGGCGTACCTTTTCATGCTGAAGGCCATTGATTCCACTCAAGGCAAGATCGCTGCGGTTCTCGCGTCCAATGACGGATTGGCGGGCGGCGCGATTCAGGCCCTCCGCGAACATAAACTCGCCGGCAAAGTGGCGGTTTCCGGACAAGACGCGGATTTGGCCGCTGTTATATGCATCGCCCAGGGCACGCAGACTATGACGGTTTACAAGCCGGTGGTCAATGAAGCGGTAAGGGCGGCAGAAGAAGCGGTTCATCTGGCGAAGGGCGAAAAGGCGCACGCAGATGGGACAATGAGCAATGGCAAGATAAAAGTGCCTACCATCCTGCTGAAACCCGTGCTGGTGACAAAAGACAACATCAAGACAACGGTGGTCAAAGACGGATTCCAGACCTTGAAGAGCATTAACCAGGCGTTGCCGGCGGACCAGCAGATCAAGTAGGGTAGTTTCCTCCTGGTGTTTTGCTGCGTTGAGCGAAAGAATCTAATAAATTTCGCTCGCATCGCGCTCATTTGCTTAGCGGTCCGGCGCCAGCAGCCGGACGTGTTCGGCTACTGTCGTTTATGCCACCACTCGCGAAGGGATCGGCAGCGCCCTGCTGAATCCAACGAGATCAGAAAGATGCCGTCCAGCTTCGTTTCCAGGCCGGGCGGCACGCGGACAAAGGACGCCCGCCACCTGGCAATACCATGCTCCGCAGTGACCGCAAGGATCTCATAATCAAAGCGGATTCTTTCTTCGGTTTTCGCTACGCCGGCCCAATATTCGTAGATGGCGGCCCGGCCACGCAAGGGTTCGTCGAAGGGCGTCACTTGGTAAGTGCCATCGTCTGCGTACAGTGAGGCAGCGGCCTCGGGGTCACGTCTGGTCCAAGCCCTTCCGTAAGAAGCCAGCCAATGATCAAAGATTTCTCGATCCATATCTGCTTTTGTAGACTACTACACCTCTGCGGGAACACTGCGGCTCGCGTTCGAGACTGCTTAACGGATGAACGCGATTATCGTCGGCGGCATGCTCTTGTGGTGCTTGCCGAGGGGAGAATTGGGTATTACACTCGCGCGGATATCAGCAGGCGTTGAATGGAGGGAAACCATGAATCGTCGCATCAGTTTTCTAGCAGTGGTCTTGGCGGTGGCGGGAATTCTTACCGTGCGGGGAGCGTTTTCGCAGCCCACGCCGCAAGCAACTAGAAAGGTGATCAAGATGGCGGGCGGACCGATAACCGCGCCGTTTAGCGACGCCATTCTTGTTGGCAATACCCTGTACCTGGCGGGACGGATCGGCATTGATCCGAAGACGGGCAAAGTACCAGAAAAAATAGAAGACGAAGCCAAAGTGTTGCTCGATAGCGAAAAAGAAGTCCTGGCTCAAGCGGGAATGACGATGGATGACCTGGTGTACGTGCAAATCGCATGCACGGACTTGTCGTTGTTCCAGAAATTCAATCCCATTTACGCGAGCTATTTCTCGACAAAAGACTATCCCGCGCGGGAATTCATAGGGGCGGGGTCGCTGCTGGCCGGGGGGCACTTCGAATTGCAGGCTATCGCGGTGAAGAAGTAATCGGCGGCGGAGGAATTTCTCACCGGATTTGAGGAAATTTGAATGCTCCGCCGGAGACACTAAAGGCAGAGCGTGTATTGATTGTGCCCACATAACGTCACTTACGATTCGCCCATATATAAGATAATGCCCTTATATGGGCATACATGCATTGCGTCAAGAGCAGAGAATTTCCTGTAAGTCCTTGTATTTGTTCCTGTTAAATATTAACGAACTTTAGCGTCCAATGGTGAACCTCATGCATCTACTAGCGTCCAGTAGGACGGAATCAATGCTAAGGATTACAACGGAAAAGAGGCGCGGGAAGGTCTTTCTCGGCGTCGAAGGGAAGCTGGCCGGGCCATCGGTGGCGACCTTGGAGCAGTGCTGGCGCGAACTTCATGCGTCGTCACCGCGCGAAAAATTCCACGTGAATCTGTGCGGCGTGAGTTTTATCGATGCCGCTGGAAAGGTGCTGTTGAAGGAAATTCACCGGCAGGGCGGGCAATTGATCGCAGAAGGGTGCTTGAATCAGGCCATCGTGAACGAAATCGTGGCAAGCGAGAAGAAAGGCGAAAGCATGGGCGCAAGGGAACGTCCCAAGGGCTCGCACATTATTTTCTACACCGTATTTTTCAGCCTGATCTTTGGTTCAACAGTGGCACGCGCACAAGGCACAAACAAGTCGAGTTCGTTGCCGGGAAATGCGCCCACGCAGGCGCTACGCCTAACCCTGGATCAGGCCGTCGCGCTGGCACTCAAACAAAACACCACGGCGCAGATCGCGATCTTGCAAGCAGCGCAAAGCGAACAGGACAAAAACATTTCGCGGGCAGATTTGTTGCCGCAAGCAAGTGCGAAAATCTCCGACGAGGCGCAGAAGGTGAACCTGCTGGCGCAGTTCGGCGGCAGGACGCCGTTCCCCGGATTTCCCAAGAGTCTTGGACCGTATCAAGTGTTTTCAGCGGGCCCGAGTTTCGGCACACCAGTGTTCGACCTGACACTCTGGCGCCGATATCAAGCGGCGCAGAATACCGCGAATTCCAGCAAGGCGAGCAGCCTCTCGACGCGGGAGCAAGTGATTCTGCTGGTGGTTTCGCAATACATCGGGACGCTGCGCGCAGTGGCGAACGTGGAAGCGTCGCAATCCCGCGTGAATCTGGCACAAGCGCTGTATGACCAGGCGGCGGACTTGCAGAAGGAAGGCGTGGGCACCGGAATCGACACGCTGCGGGCGAACGTGGAATTGCAGAACGAAAAGCAGCGGCTGATCGAAGCCGAAACGGATCGCGAGACGTCGCTCTTCGCCCTGAGCCGGTTATTGAACCTCGATCCCCGTCAGCCCATCGAGTTGGCGGACTCGCTGAGTTTCTTCGACACACCGCAGCCGGAAGTCGAGCCAAGCATTGAATTCGCGCTAGCGGAGCGGCAAGAGTGGAAGGCGCTGCAATCGCAGATTAAGGCCGCGGAATTTCAAAAGAAAGCATCGCAAGCTTCGCGGCTGCCTTCCCTGCGGTTCGACGGGGATTTCGCGTATGTGGGAACGTCGGGAAACACGACGCTGCCAACATACACCTACGAGGCCACCGTAAATATGCCGCTGTTTACCGGCGGGCGGATACGGGCGGAAGTGGTTCGCGCGGACCTGGAAATCAAGAAGCTGGATCAACAAAAGGACGATCTGCGAAATCAGATCGCGCTGGACGTGAAGACAGCGCTGCTGAACTTGCAATCAGCGCGGAATGAAGTGCAAGTGGCGAACTTGGGCGTGCAGCTTTCGAAGGAAGAAGTGGACCAGGCGCGTGACCGCTTCAAGGCTGGAGTGGCGAACAACATCGAGGTGATTCAAGCGCAGGATTCGCTATCGCGCGCGAACGACAACCAGATTGCGGCGCTGTACCGCTTTAACCAGGCGCGCGCGGACCTGGCGCGTTCGATGGGCCAGATGGAAAAGGTTTACGCAAAGTAATCCGGGGGGAACGATGAGCGTCGAGATTGAAGTTGGATTCGAGAATGCGGCAAAAATACCGCGCGGCATAGAGGAGCTGTCGCTCGAGGAGACGCCGAAAGGGTTAGCGAATCCGAAAATAAGGCGCTTGGTGGTCGGAGGCGGAGCCCTGGTGCTGGCTGCGATCGCAGGACTCTTCGCGTATTACTACAACCGCGAAACCACGGACGACGCGCAGGTGGACGGGCACATAACTCCGATGGCGTCGAAAGTGTACGGGCGCGTGGCGCAAGTGCTGGTGGATGACAACCAGGCGGTGAAGGCGGGCCAAGTGTTGGTGAAGATCGATCCGCGCGATTATCAGGCAGCGTTGGATCAGGCCAAGGCGTCACTGACCCTAGCAGAGAGCGAAGCGCGTTCCGCGGGAGTGGACGTGCCGCGCACGCGCGAAAACGTAGCGAGCGGAAATTCCAGCGCGGATGCGCAGCTGCTGGGGGCGCAAGCGGATTTGGCGCGGGCTCAGGCCACCTATGAACAGGCCCAAACGGCGGATTTGGCATGGGCGCAAGCCAACGTAGAGAAGAGCCGCGCGAACGCGGAGCTGGCGAAGGCGGACTTGGCGCGTTACTTGCCACTGATGGAGAAGGGCGAGATTTCGAAGCAACAGTACGATGCGGCGAAGGCCAATGCAGATGCAACCGCGAGCGCGCTAAAGGCGGATCAAGAAAAGCTGGCGCAGGCGCAGCGCAACGTGGATGTGACCAAGGCGCAATTGGATGCGGCGAAGGCGCGAGTTGAGCAGGCGCACGCAGGTGTGGCCGCAGCGCATGCAGACGTCAAGCAGGTAAACATGAAGGCCGCCGATGCCCAGGCGAAAATCGCGAAGGTGGAACAGGCGCGGGCGGCGGTGGAAGCGGCGGAACTAAACTTGAGTTACACGGAGATCACGGCGCCCGTCGACGGAGTGGCCACGCACAAACAAGTAGAACCGGGACAGATCGTGCAGGCGGGACAAGGATTGCTGGTGGTTGTGCCGCTCGAGAGCGTGTGGGTGACGGCGAACTTCAAAGAGACGCAACTGAAGAACATGAAGCCCGGGCAGAAAGCGGAAGTGAAGGTGGATACATACGGGAAAACTTTCAGCGGGCGGGTGGACTCGATCGCCGGTGCGACGGGATCCGTGCTGAGTCTGCTGCCGCCGGAAAACGCCACAGGAAATTACGTGAAGGTAGTGCAGCGAATTCCCGTAAAGATCGTGCTGGACCCGATTCCTTCGGAGAAGGCGGTCCTCCGGCCGGGGATGAACGTGGACGCGACGGTAGTCACAAATTAACAAGAAATAAGGATAGGGATTCGGACGGTTATACGTAGAAACATCAGAGGCAGAGAGCAGACGCGATGAGGGGCAGGTTACTAGCCAAGCTGAGGATGCCGGACGGGACGATCAACCCTTGGGTGATTGCCATCACGGTAACGCTGGCGACGTTCATGGAGGTGCTGGACACATCGATTGCGAACGTGGCCCTGCCGCACATCGCCGGGAATCTCTCGGCAGGGTCGGACGAATCGACGTGGGTGCTGACCTCGTATCTGGTTTCGAACGCGATTGTGCTGCCGCTATCGGGATGGTTTTCCGGGCTGATTGGACGGAAGCGCTTCTACATGACCTGCGTGGCCATTTTTACGGTGAGTTCGTTTTTGTGCGGGCTGGCGCCGAGCCTGGGCGTGCTGGTGATTTTCCGGATTTTGCAAGGCGTGGGCGGCGGCGGTTTGCAGCCGAGCGAGCAGGCGATCTTGAACGACACGTTTCCGCTGGAGAAGCGTGGGATGGCGTTCGCGGTGTACGGGCTTGCGGTGGTTGTGGCACCGACGATTGGGCCGTGGCTGGGCGGCTGGATTACCGACAATTTCTCCTGGCGGTGGATTTTTTACATCAACGTGCCAGTGGGAATCCTCTCACTGCTGTTGACGAGCTTTTTGGTCAGCGATCCGCCGTATATGAAGAAGGCAAATGTGAAGGCAGGATTCCGGATCGACTACATCGGGATCGGGCTGATCAGCCTGGGCCTGGGGAGCATGCAGATCATTCTGGACAAGGGGCAGCGCGAGGATTGGCTGTCGTCGAATTTCATTCGGGTGTTTTTCGTGATGATGCTGATCGGGCTGATCGCGGGGATCCTCTGGGAGTTGCGCGAGAAGGAGCCGGTGGTGGACCTGCGGATGTTGAAGGACCGCAACTTCGCGATTGCGACGACAGCGATGTTTTTCCTCGGCTTCGTGTTGTATGCGAGCACGGTGCTGATCCCGCAATTTCTGCAACAGCTGCTTGGGTACACGGCGCAACTGGCGGGAATGGCTTTGTCTCCGGGCGGAGCGGTGATCATGTGCATGATGCCGGTAGTGGGAATCCTGGTGTCAAAGGTAGACACGCGGGTTCTGATCACGTTCGGGTGCATCGTGTCGGCGTCGGCGCTGTTTGTGATGGCGGGCTGGGATTTGGGATTGGACTACGGACATGCGGTGCGTGCGCGCATGCTGCAAAGCTTCGGCCTGGCGTTCTTGTTCATTCCCATCAACGTGGCGGCGTTCGCATATGTGCCGAAAGAAAAGACCAACATGGGCACAGGCATCATCAACCTGGCGCGGAACATCGGGGCGAGCGTGGGAATCGCGACCGTGACGACAATGCTGGACCGCCGCACGCAGTTTCATCAATCGCGGCTGATGGAGCACGTCAACGATTTCAGCGCGGCGTATCACAACATGCTGAACGGGATGCAAGTAAAACTCATCGGAGCCGGATCGACCGCGGCGCACGCCGGCGCGCAAGCGCACGGCATGATTTACGGCACGATCCAGCGGCAAGCGGTGATGCTGTCGTTTATCGACAATTTCAAGATGCTCGGCGTGGTGTTTTTCGCGGTGATTCCCGTTTTGGTGATGATGCGAAAACCGAAAGCGCCGGCAGGTGGTGTACCGGTCCACTAAGGAAGGCGTCTGCGCCCAGAGGTCGCGCAAGAGTTTTGATTCAATTGGGGGGAACGATGGCAACTCAAGCGGCAGTGGGAATACAACTCAACGAAGAGAAGTTGATCCGCGCAGGGCAGAGAGGCGACGAGCAGGCGGTGGAAGCGCTGTTCCGGCGTTACCACCGGCCGTTGTTTCAGACGGCTCTGCGAGTGCTGGGAAACACGGAAGACGCAGAAGATGCCCTTCAGGACGGACTGCTCTCGGCATATCGCAATCTGAATCGCTTTGAGGGGCGGTCGCAGTTTTCAACATGGCTAACGCGGATCGTGATCAACGCGGCGCTTATGCGGCGGCGGAGCGCGAAGGCGCGTCCGGCGATTTCTCTGGACGAAACGCCCCGCGAGGAAGAGCTGCCTGCTTCGGAGCGCTTCGCGGACGACGGGCCGAATCCCGAGCAGGTGTTTGCGAGCACGGAGATTCGCGAGATGATCAGCGAAAACCTCGACGAACTCTCGCCGCTGCTGCGAACCGCGTTTGTCCTGCGCGAAGTTCAGGGATTTTCGACGGGCGAAGCCGCCAAGAAGTTGGGGGTCACGGAAAACACGCTGAAGGCCAGGTTATGGCGCGCACGGCATCAACTTGCCGAGCGGCTGGGACGGCGCCTGCGGCGAATGAAGGACGGCATGACCGGAGGGATGGGGGATCCGGAGTGCAGCTACTGCTGAAGATGAAATAACGACGCAAAGAAATAACGAAGTAACGAAAGAGAGGCCAGCGGAAACGCTGGCCTTTTTCTTTTGATGCTATTCGGACGAAACTCCTGACGCAGCGACGTAGCGGCCAAGGACGCGAAGTTCGCTGGTGGCGACCCGTACTTCGTTCAGCGCTTGCTCGAGCCGCGTAACATCGCTTGCTTCAACGTCAATGAAAAACTGATATTCCCAAGGCTGGCCATGAATGGGACGGCTCTCAATCTTGAGCAGATTCACGCCGTGCCTGGCGAAGGGCTCCAGTGAAGTGAGGAGCGCACCGGGGCGGTGTGCCAGACGCATGGCAAGCGAAACCTTGCGAGCGGCGGGCGAAATCCATGCGGCCGTTTCGTTTTCGGGGACCAAGAGCACAAAGCGAGTGAAATTTTCGGCATTGTCCTGGATGCTCGCGGCAAGAATCACGCCGTGATAATGCTCGGCGGCGCGTCGTCCGGCGATGGCGGCGTAGGACTTGTCTCCGCGAGAAAGCGCTTCGCGTACGCTGCCGGCGGTGTCTTCGGCGGGCACGCGTTTCCATTGAGGATGCGCGGCGAAAAAACGCTCGCACTGAGCAAGGGCCATGGGATGCGACGCGACGGACCGAATATCAGCGAGCGACGCGCCGGGAGCTGCGATCAGCTGCATTTCGATCGGCAGAATGGTCTCCGCGACAATCGCAAGCCGGCTTTCGTTCAGCAGATCGAAGACGCGAACGACGGAGCCTGCCAAAGAATTCTCCACGGGCGCCAGCAGCGCATCCGCGGCGCCTTCTGCGATGGCCGTAAAGGCGGTCTCAAATGTATGCCGGGGTATGGTCGTAATCGCGCTTCCGAGAAGCTGGATAGCGGCGGCTTCGCTAAAAGCGCCAGGTTCGCCCTGGAAGGCCACGCGCATGGTCTTGCGATTGGGTGTGCTCATAGGCAGGCGTTTATCTTGCAATCGTTTATCTTGCAATAAGGAACGCAAAACCAAAAGCACAGTTTGGCCTGCGAACAGAAAAAAAATTGGGATTGGAAGCGATCGCAGCGCCGCAAGATCGCGTGCGACGTCCGAACTGGCTGCTGTGTGCTTTCTCGCAAGCGAGAACCTGAGATATTCAGCAAGTGAGATCCGGTGCGGCATCCGGCACTCTCGCTGTGCGCGGAAGCTCATCCAAGCGTTATAATCCAGTCTCCAGGAGAGAGGAATCCATCATGAAGAGACCCGAAGCGACCGAGTATGCGGATTACTATGCGAATTATATCTCAAAGGTTCCGGGGTCTGATGTGCTGAGCGTTTTGGAATCGCAAAGATTACAGATGTTGCAGTTGTTTGCGGGACGAAGCGAGCGGGACGGAAGCTTCCGGTACGCACCGGGAAAGTGGACGGTAAAGGAAGTCCTTGGGCACATCACGGATACTGAGCGGATTTTTGCTTACCGTGCGTTACGATTCGCGCGCGCCGACCAAACGCCGCTGCCCGGCTTCGAGCAGGAGGACTACGTGCGCAGTGGCGGGTTTGGCGAACGGACACTCGCGGACCTTGCTGAGGAGTTTGGAGCCGTGCGCAGCGCGAGCGTCAGCCTGTTTCATTCGTTCAAGGAAGGCGTCTGGGCGCGGCGCGGCGTAGCCAATGAGAAGGAAGTGACGGTGCGCGCTTTAGCCTTTATCACGGCGGGCCACCAAATGCACCACCGAGTTATCCTGGAGGAGCGCTACTTCCCAGCCATTCCCCGCGCGTAAACGGACAAATCGATTTTACGGCCGGATCCCGGAATGGTCAACATAGTAGCGTTGATACGCCAAATTGTTCTGTGAATTAGCCCGGCGCGTGGCCACGGCAGCCAGGTCGATGCCATGCCGCGCAGCGGGAGCGTATAACTAGTACTGGAGCAGGATAAAAAAGCGGTTTTCAAGCTGAAAAATGCAAGAATTCGCCGAAGCTTCGCCTCAAGAGAGCGTTCTCCCAGGCAGAGAACCACACAACAAGCTGTTGGCGGACGTGGCCAGGCCCAAGGTTGCGAGGCGCACGGACGGCTGCTAAAATTCAGTGTTTGCTGGGACGCAGCCGTCTGCGCCGTAAGCGTGGGCGGCTTTTTCTCCGTTTGGGATAGAGTTTGCAAACGAAGGTCCGGCGACCCGTCTTTTCGGCCTGACTCCCCTCGAGCTTTTTTCGAGTGTGACTGCGGTGAGGAAGCACGCGCCTCATCGGTTCTGGCCCCTGCGGAAGGGAGACTACAAGTGGCAAAGTACGATGTGGCGATTATCGGGAGTGGTCCGGGCGGCTATGTGGCGGCGATCCGGGCGGGCGAACTTGGCCTGAAGACCGTGGTGGTGGAAAAGGACCCCTACCTGGGCGGAACGTGCCTCCACGTGGGCTGCATTCCCACCAAGGTGCTGCTGCATCATGCTGAAGTTTACGATCAATTTAAAAATGGCGCGGAGCTGGGCTTCGAAGTCAGCGGGTTGAAAATCAACTGGGCTAACGTCCTTTCGCGGAAAGACAAGATCGTCAAGAAGCATTCCAAGGGGATTGAATTTCTCTTTAAGAAGAACAAGGTGGACTGGGTGCAAGGCTGGGGAAGGTATGAAGGCCCCGGGCGCGTAAACGTAGAGAAGGACGGCAAGAAAACCGTGATTGAGGCTGCCAACATCCTGATGGTGAGTGGTTCAGAAGCGAAATCGCTCCCTGGCATTGAACCCGACCACAAAACGATTCTGACGAACCGCTCGATTCTCCAGCTGCCGGAAATTCCGAAGACCTTGATCGTTGTTGGCGCGGGCGCCGTGGGCGTGGAGTTTGCCTCTATCTACAATTCGTTCGGAACGCACGTGACCATCCTTGAGGCGCTGCCGCGCGTCGTGCCAGTGGAAGACGAAGAAATTTCCGCGGAGCTGACCAAGGCCTTTCAGAAGAAAGGCATCCAGGTTTTCACCAGTTGCGCGGTGGAATCGGTAAAGAAGGATCCGAAGGGCGTCGCGGTGGCATTCAAAGACAAGGACGGAAAAGCGCAGACGCTGCAGGCGGAGAAGCTGCTGCTGGCGGTGGGCCGCAAGCCCATGACGGATGGCTGCGGGCTGGAAAAATCAAAGGCCAAGCTGGAACGGGGATTCGTCCACGTGGGCGATAACATGGAGACCGCCGAGAAAGGGCTGTACGCCATCGGCGACATCGTTGCGGGGCTACCGCAGCTGGCGCATGCGGCCATGATGGAAGGGATTATCGCGGTAACGCATATCGCCGGGAAGCCGGCTCATCAGATCGTGAAAACCAGGATTCCGAATGCGACATACTGCGAGCCGCAGATCGGTTCGATTGGCTTAACTGAAAAGCAGGCGCGCGACGCAGGGTACGATGTGAAAGTCGGAAAATTTCCGTTTGTAGGCAACAGCAAGGCAACGATTCTGGGGAGCCACGGTGGATTCATCAAAGTGGTTTCGGATGAATCCTACGGCGAAGTGCTCGGGATTCACATCATCGGGCCACTAGCAACGGAGCTGCTCGCGGAAGCCGCAACAGTGTTGAATCTCGAAGGCACCATCGACGACATGATGAACATGATGCACGCGCATCCCACGGTCTGGGAAGCGATGGGCGACGCGTTTGCGTCGGTGCGAGGGTTGCAGATTAATGTGTAGTGACTCGCGTTTCGTGACGGGTGACTGGTGAAAATCTGCTGGAGAATCGACCTGGGACTAATCGGTTACGCGGATGCCTACGCGTTGCAGAAGCGCGTTGTTGCGGCACGCAAGGCTGAAGCGATCGAGGATGTTCTCCTGCTGTGCGAGCATCCGCACGTCATTACGCAGGGACGAAACGGGAAGCGCGAACACTTGCTGGTTTCCGAGCGTGTGTTGCGGCAAAAAGGCGTGGAGTACCACGAGACGAGCCGCGGCGGGGACATCACTTATCACGGGCCGGGACAGATCGTGGGCTATCCGATTCTGAACCTGGGCGCGATCCGGCGCGATGTGGTTTGGTACGTGCGGACTTTGGAAGAGGCTATGATCCGGGCGACCTCGGAGTTCGGAATTGCGGCCCAGCGCGTCGCGGGCAAGACCGGGATTTGGGTGCGGACAGAGAATAGCGAAGAAAAACTGGGAGCCATCGGCGTACACATCAGCCGCTGGGTTACTTCGCATGGATTTGCCTACAACGTGTCCACGGATTTGCGGAACTTCGATTGGATCGTGCCGTGCGGGATTGCGGACCGCAAAGCCACATCCCTGGAGAAATTGCTGGGCCGCAGCGTCGAAGAAAAGGAAGTCGCACCGCGGATTGCGAATTATCTTGGAGAGCTGCTCGAGCTGGAAATGAAGGAAGCGTCCAGGAAGGAACTGCTGGAGAAACTGGAGCACGCGGAGCAGGCCGCGATGGTTTCCGCATAGGAATTGGAGCCGGGATGAAGAAAGAATTGACGCGGCGGCAGTACATGGACCTGTACTACTACATGCGGCTGAACCGCGCCGTCGAAGACATGATGGTGAAGCTGTTCCGGCAAAACAAAATTGTCGGAGGGCTTTACTCCAGCCTGGGACAGGAAGCGATTTCCGTAGGCACCGCGTACGCACTGGAGAAAAAAGACTGGCTGGCGCCTATGATTCGCAACATCGGGGCGCTGCTGGTCAAGGGCGTGCGGCCCCGCGACATTTTCATGCAGCACATGGCGAAGTACGATTCGCCGACGAAGGGCAAGGACGGCACCAGCCACTTTGGGGACTTGGATGATCTCCACATCGTTTCGCCGATTTCCATGCTTGGCGATTTGATTCCGGTGATGACCGGCGTAGCGATGGCGGGACGCTACCTGGGACAGAAAACCGTGGCGATGACTTGGATCGGCGACGGCGGCAGTTCGACCGGCGTGTTTCACGAAGGGCTGAACTTTGCGGCCACCCAGAAAGCGCCGTTTGTTTTGATTCTTGAGAATAATTTGTGGGCGTATTCGACGCCGGTGCGCAAGCAAGTGCCGCTGGAGAATTTGGCAGACCGCGCGAAGGCCTACGGCATCGACAGTTACATTGTGGACGGCAACGACATCGTGGCCGTTTACTCGACGGCCAAAGAAGCCGTGGAGCGGGCACGGGCTGGAGAAGGCCCCATTTTGATTGAGGCGAAGTCTTTCCGGCGCATGGGGCACGCGCAACACGACCCCGCCGAGTACGTACCGAAAGAGATGCGCGCGTATTGGGAAGCGCGCGATCCGGTCGCGTTGTACGAAAGGTTTTTGTTGGGCGAAAAACTCCTCGATGCCAAGAACAAGGAAGAGATTGAGGACAAGATTGACACCCTGCTCGCCGCAGAACGGGAATTTGCGGAACACTCTCCGATGCCACCGCCGGAATTCGCCGAGACGGGCGTGTACTGCACCGGCGACGATTGCCACAAGATCCGCGCGAAGTGGGAGCGGCCGATTGCCGAGGTGACACCACCAAGAGCGAGCGTCAAGGGAGTCTGGACGGTTCCAGGATTTGGATCGGGCAAGGGCTCCGGTGGCGCAAACGCGCCGATTCACTTCGGCGACACACAGCCGGCAGAGCATGCCGCTGGGGATGACGCAAAATCCGCGAACGGTGGGAAGCCGGCGGCGAAAATGGCAACGAAGGCGACGTCAAAAAAGAACGTAAAGCCCGGGACACCGAGCGCTTCGAAAAAGGCGCGGAGATAGCCATGCCCAAACCAAACGGGGCCGGACCCAACGGCAGCGTATCGAACGGAGGGCAAGTCACTTTTCTCGAAGCCATCAAGCAAGCGATGTTCGAGGAAATGGAGCGCGACCCGGCGGTCATTTTGATGGGCGAAGATGTTGGCGTGTACGGCGGGGCGTTCAAAACCAGCGAGGGGCTGCTGGAGCGGTTCGGATGGGAGCGCGTAATCGATACGCCGATCAGCGAGAGCGCCATCATCGGCGCGGCTTGCGGAATGAGCTATTGCGGATTGCGCCCGATCTGCGAAATGCAGTTCATCGACTTCATCGTCTGCGCGTTCAATCAGATTACGAATTTTGTGGCCAAGGGACACTACCTGTGGAATGCGCCTGCGCCCATGGTGATTCGCGGGCCGTCCGGAGGCGGCGTGCACGGAGGGCCGTTCCACTCGGCCAATCCGGAGATGTATTTTGTGCACACGCCGGGGCTGAAGGTGATCTATCCGTCGACGCCTTACGATGCCAAGGGTTTGCTGAAAGCCGCGGTGCGGGACAATAACCCGGTGCTGTTCTTCGAGCACAAGTTTCTTTACCGCCGCATCAAAGGGGAAGTTCCAACGGAGGATTACACCGTGCCGATCGGCAAAGCCGTGGTGCGCCGCGAAGGAAAGCACCTGACGATCATTTCCTATGCAGCCATGATGCACACTTCGCTCGAAGCGGCCGAGGCGCTGGCGGAGGAAGGGATCGAAGCGGAAGTGATCGATTTGCGGACGCTGCTGCCGCTCGATGAAGAAACGATTCTGAATTCGGTGAAAAAGACGAATAAATGTCTCGTCGTACACGAAGACACCAGGACGGGCGGCATCGCCGGCGAAATCGCGGCGATACTTTTCGAAAAGGCTTTCGATGATCTCGATGGGCCGCTTGTGCGCGTGACCTCGCTGGACACGCCCGTGCCGTACGCGCCGACGCTGGAAGAGCACTTTCTGCCGAATGCGAAAAAGGTTTTTTCCGCCGCGAAGGAACTGGCGCGCTATTAAGATTTTGGAAAGAAGAGGAGAGCAATCATGGCCGTAGACATCGTAATGCCCCAGATGGGCGAGAGCATTTTCGAAGGCACCATCACCAAATGGCTGAAGAAGCCAGGCGACAAGGTGGAGCGCGATGAGCCGTTGTTTGAGATTTCCACGGACAAAGTGGACGCGGAAATTCCCTCGCCCTCGGCGGGCGTGCTGAAAGAAATCAAAGTCGGCGAAGGACAGACCGTGCCGATTCAAACCGTCGTCGGGGTCATCGACGCGGCGGGGTCTGCGGCCGCTTCCTTAGCGCCGGCTCCGGCGAAAACGGCTGCACCCGCACCTGCTCCCACAAAGGCTCCTGCTTCCACTGCTCCTGTCCCGGCCACATCCCGGCCTGCTCCTGCTCCAGCCGCCGCCCCGGTTGCGGCTGCTCCCGCTTCCTCAAGTTCCTCGGGCGAGCGGATTCACAGTTCCCCGCTGGTGCGGCGCATGGCCAAGGAGCACGGCATCGATCTTTCCACCATCGAAGGTACGGGCGCGGGCGGGCGCATCAGCAAACAGGACATCGAAGCAGTGATCGCCGCGGGTGGCGCGCCGGCTGCTGCGCTCCCGGCGTACTCCGCTCCGGCGGCTCCCGCACCGATTTCGCGGCCTGCACCTCCCCCGCCACCGGCAGCTACACCGGGAGCCTCCGGAGCGATGGCGCACGTAGCGCTCGAAACGGCCGTGCCGCGCGAAAAGATGTACTTTGGCAATTACGAAGTACATCCTATGAGCACCATGCGGCAGCGCATCGCCGAGCACATGGTGGCGTCGAAGCGTGTTTCCGCGCACGTCTACTCCGTCGATGAAATCGACATGAGCAAGGTGGCCGCATTACGAGCGAAGTCCAAGGACGAATTTGAGAAGCGCTACGAAACCAAGCTGACATTCATGCCCTTCTTTGTGAAGGCTGCGGTCGCGGGGCTGCGCGCATATCCCACGCTGAACGCCTCGCTCGACGGCACCAACGTGATCCTGCACAAGGAGATCAACGTCGGGATTGCCGTGGCGCTCGACTGGGGCTTGCTCGTGCCGGTAGTGAAAAACGCCGACGAGAAAAACATTCTCGGTATTCAGCGCAACATGAACGACCTTGCGGAGCGCGCTCGCTCGAAAAAACTGAAGCCCGAGGAAGTCCAGGAGAGCACCTTCTCCATCACCAATCCGGGCGTCTTTGGCGGCCTGTTCGGTCTGCCGGTAATCAGCCAGCCCAACGTGGGGATCCTCGGTCTCGGCGCCATCGAGAAGCGCCCTGTGGTCATCAATGACTCCATCGCCATCCGCGCGATGTGCTATGTGACGCTGAGCTACGACCACCGCGTGGTGGACGGCGCCATCGCCCACCAGTTCCTGCACAAGGTCAAGGAGACGCTCGAGAACTGGAACGAACCGGTACTGTGAGAAATGCTGTCTTGCAAGAGGACTTTGCTTGTTAGCAGGAACGTCTTGTCTTCTCGCGGTGTCCGAAATTGGGACGGGTGTTCCCGCTAGTGGCCAGACGCAGGCATACCATTCTTCCTCGATTTCACACAAGCCATTCACGTTAAAGCTGTTACTTCGAGGCATCACTGGCACCTTGGCTGCCCCGGTTTGCAGCAGCCGGGCGGACACTCGGGCCCGTGGAGTAGAGGGATAGCCAGAAATGACCGCCGTAACGCTAGAGATTTCACCGGTACGCGAACCGATGCAGCCGCGAATTCTGATTGCCGATGACCAGCAGGACGTTTTAGATGCGCTGCGCCTGTTGCTCAAAGGGCATGGCTACAGCATCGTAACGGTGAATTCCCCAGTGGACTTGCTGGCGGCGGTAGCGCACCAGGAGTTCGATATTCTCCTCATCGACCTGAACTACGCGCGCGACACGACTTCAGGCCGTGAAGGGCTGGATGTGCTCAGCCGATTGAAGGAGATTGAGGATGCTCCGCCGGTCGTGGCCATGACCGGCTGGGCCACCGTGGGCCTAGCAGTCGAAGCGATGCAATTCGGTGTAAGCGACTTTGTGGAGAAGCCGTGGACCAACACGCGACTGCTGGAAATCCTTACCAAGCAGATCGGCCTGGGGCGCGAGCGCCGCGAATCGCGCCGGCGCGCCCAGGAAGAGGCCCGGGCACGGGAAGAGGCACTGCTTCATCTGCAAGAGCAGGAGCGTGAGATCGCCGAGGCCAAGGCCATCCAGGAAAAGCTTCTGCCGCGCGAGATTCCGCAAATGCCGGGATATGAAATTGCCAGCGCGTGGCAGTCGGCCCGGCTGGTAGGCGGCGATTATTTCGATATCCTGCCACTGGACGAAACAACCATGGGAATCTGCATCGCCGACGTGGCCGGAAAGGGCATGCCCGCGGCGCTGCTGATGTCCAATCTGCAGGCGGCCGTGCGCGGACTGTCTTCGCTCACGGTTGCGCCCCATCTTCTCTGCAGCCGGCTGAATTCCATTGTCTATCGGAATACGGAGAGTGACCGCTTCATCACGTTTTTCTACGCGCACCTGGACGGCCCTGCCCGGCGGCTGGCCTACGTCAACGCCGGTCACAATGCGCCGTTCGTGGTGCGCAGCGACGGTTCCCACGAGCGGTTGCGGGACGGCGGCCCGGTGCTGGGTGTTTTCGACGGCCGGAGTTATGAAATGGGCTCAGCGCAATTGTTCGCGGGTGATCGAGTGATTTTGTTCACTGATGGCGTCACGGAAGCCGGCAACACCGCGGGCGAGGAGTTTGGCGAAGCCCGCCTGCTGCGCTTGCTGGAAGATCACCGCCATTTATCCGCCGATGAATTGCAAGCGAAAATCCTGGCCGCAGTAGCTGAGTTCAGCGGGGGCCGCTGGCAGGATGACGCCACGCTCGTGGTGCTCGCCGTTTGCGAATGACTCACCCTGAAATGCGTTTGGCCGGGCATTAGCTTACGGCAAGCACTTCGCTTCGCCGAGAAATCTCCTTCCTGATTTGAAAAACTCGGCAATCAATGTGGGAAACAGCCAGCTGCATTGATAGTCCCACTCCGGGAGGGTTATTCCGCAAAAAGAAAAGCCGGAACGGATGTTCCGGCTTCCTTCTCACTCCGACTTCTCGTTTCAAAAAAAACCTAACGCCTCTTTTTCTTTCTCGCTGGCTTCTTCGCTTTCTTCTTCGCGGCCTTCTTCGGTTTCGATTTCTTTGCCTTTTTCTTCGGGGTGGCTTTCCTCTTTGCTGCTTTTTTGGCTGGTTTTTTTGCCGCAGGCTTAGGCGCCGGTCTTGGCGCTGGCGCTTCTTCCTCGGGTTCTTCGCCGACCATCACCAAATCCTCTTCCTCGGTTTCGACGACTTCTTCCGTTTCGCCCGCCAGCTCCTCGTCGTCCTCCAGCCGAGACAGCTCGTTGTCGTCTTCGAAATTGTCCTTCTCGAAATCCATTCCATCCTCCCCTGGGAGAATCCCTGGGGCCCGCGCACAAAAGGGCCTTTTGGGTCGCTGTTCTGGCCGGAGTTATATCAATATTCCACCCCGTCCGTGAGCCGTTGTTACCGTACTCGCCGTGCGTTGTCAAGCATTCTGCGTTGTTCCGTGTGAGAGACAGCCAGAAATGCGGAAGGCGTTAGGAGAGCAAATTGCGCCGGAAGACCCCTCAAGCCTCTTGGCCTGGCATATAGTATTCATACAAAAAGACTTAGTTGTGATTCGCGGCAACCGCCCCGCCCGGCGTGCCCCCTGCCGCCGGCTGCGTGGTCTTCTTCTTTGACCTGGAACGTGCCCGCGCCGGTGAAGTTTCCAGAGCGCCGCCGAGCGCATAGATGCGCAGCACCATGCCGCGGCTCACCCGGTTGGCTTTCAAGCGATTCCATTTCCGCAAGTCGTCCGCGCTCACATTAAAGCGGTCGGCGATTCCCAAGAACGTGTCGCCGCGCCGCACGCGATAACTGACCAACCGGCGTTTCGTTTCCGACTGCGGCTGCACCGCCGGAATAATCAGTTTCTCTCCGGCATCGAGCGCCGCATTGCGCTCCAGATTGTTGGCGTCGGCAATGGCCGCGGCCGTCACGTGATACTTCTTGGCGATGGATGTCAGCGTTTCTCCGCTTTCCACGCGATGGCGCCGCCATGCCACCCACTTGTCCGGAGGAATGTCTGCGATCTCCGCGGAGAATTTTTGCGCCGTGCCCAGCGGCAGGTGCAACTCAAAGTCAAGATCGTCTGGAGTGGCTAGCCGTAGCAGCGCAGGATTGAGCGAGCGTAGGGTTTCCACGTCCACGTCGATGGTTTCCGCCACCAGCCGCAGATCGATGGCGCGCCCTGGTTTCACCACGTCGGTCGGGACCGGCGCCTCCGGCTCAGCCTGGATGTTGTAATGCGCCGCATCCTTGGCAATGAGCGTCAGCGCGATGATGATGGGCACATAGTTTTTCGTTTCCCGCGGCAGCACGTTGCGCTTATACAGCTCCCAGAAATCCGCATAACCCGTCCGTTCAATGCCCTTCTGCACGTTGCCGGGACCGCAGTTGTAGGCGGCCATCGCCAGGTACCAGTCTCCGTAGAGGTGGTAGAGATCGCGGAGATGCTGCGCCGCCGCACGCGTGGCCTTCTCGGGATCCTGGCGCTCATCAATCCACCAGGTATGCCGGAGGCCATACTCGTGCCCGCGGTACGCCACGAATTGCCAGATCCCTCGAGCGCCTGCGCGCGAAAGCGCCAGTGGCTGGAAGGCGCTCTCGGCCTGCGCCAAGTAAATCAAATCCTGCGGCAGTCCTTCTTCCCGCAGCACGCGGGAAATCATCTCGCGGTAACGTCCGGCGCGTCGCAATCCCGTTTCCACAATGGCACGCCCTCGCGGTGTTTGGAAAAAATTGAGGAACGAAAGGACTTGGTCGTTCACCGTCAGCGGCAGGTCATGAGAAGTGTTCTTGGCCGCTTCCTCGGCCCGCGCTTTCAGCCCCGGATCGACCGGAAACGTCATCTCCGCTACTTCGTCAATCGCCGCCGGAACGGCAGGCGCCTCGTTGAAGCCGTCTCCCGCTCGGAAAGCCTGCAGCTCGTAGGCGTACACGGTATCCACGACGTGGTGGAACAATTCGCTCAGCTTGGGATCACTGTTAAGGTCGAAGCCGCTCCCCAGCAGCCAGTCCACGGCGTCGTCAAAATCCTTGCGCGCGGCTTCCAAATGGCCGGCTTTGAAGTTTTGTTCCCCGGAAATGAATTTTTCCTGGACTTTCTGGATCAGGTAGTCCTTCCCGGAGGGAACCGGCGGCAACAGCCAAACGTAATGCCTGCGCGGCGGATTTAATATCGGCAGGGGCGCAAGTTCCACTGCAGCCTGCTTCGCGTTCGCTGCCTGTGGCGCGGGAGCCAGTGCCGCAACGTGTGCCTGCGCAGGCTTCTTTCCCGCGTCCTCGCAACCCAGGATGCTTGCTGCGAAGAACAGGACTCCCGCGGCAATGTGCAGCCGTTGTGTCATCTCTCCATGGTAAGGAGGGCTTCCCATCCGGGTCAACGCTTTCCGCGTGCCGTGGTGACTCTCTGACCACCATTCCGAGCCCCTGTCCATTGGGGTAGACTCGCCTTCGAGGTGATGCGCGTGAAGATCAACGGACAACTCGGCAGTGCCAATTCACTCTACAATTCATTCCTTTTATTCCTTCGATTGCTCCTTACCATTCTCGCGTCCGCGGCCGCCGTTTCCGCCCAACAGAAGACCCTCTCTCAGGAAAAGCGGCTCGAAATCGAAAAGGCGGTTTCGACCTTCATGTCCGCGAACAGCGTGCCGGGAATGGGCGCTGCAGTTGTTCTCGACGGCGAACCGGTGTGGTCGGCTGGCTTCGGGATGGCGGATCTGGAGGATTCTGCCCCCGCAACATCATCGACGCTCTTCCGGCTTGGATCGCTTTCCAAACCCATCACCGCCACCGCCCTTCTGCAGCTCTGGGAGCACGGCAAACTGGACCTCGACGCGCCCGTCCAGAAATACTGCCCCGCGTTTCCGCAGAAAGAATGGCCCATCACCTCGCGCGAGCTGCTTGGCCATCTGGGCGGCATCCGCCACTACAACCGCGACGGAAAAGGCGACATCCCCGAGGATAGCGCCCGGCATTTTGCAAGCATGGAAGAGTCCCTGCAGATTTTCGCGGCTGACCCTCTGGTCGCCAAGCCGGGAACAAAATTCAACTACTCAACTTACGGCTATACGCTTCTCGGGTGTGTCCTTGAAGGCGCTGCGTCCCAGAAATACATGGACTTCGTGCGCGAGAATATTTTCAAGCCCGCAAGCATGGCGCAAACTCAAGCCGATGATTTTTTCACCATCATTCCTCACCGCACGCGCTGGTATCACAAGGACAAGTCCGAAATCGTCCGCAACGCCGGCGTTCTGGACTCCAGCTACAAGATTCCCGGCGGCGGCCTGATTTCTTCCGCCGACGACATGGCGCGCTTCGAGGCCGCCATGCTGGCCGATAAATTCGTTAAACGCCCCGCGCGCGACCTGATGTGGACTCCCCAGAAAACGCCCGATGGCAAGTCGACGGGTTACGCACTCGGCTGGGGCATCTCGGATAAGTTTGGAATTCATATCGTGGCCCACACCGGCGGCCAGCAGGGAACCAGCACGGCGTTTGTTCTGGTCCCCGAGCGGCGCGCCGGTGTCATCGTTCTGGCAAACATGGACAGCGTGGACTCCGGCAACCTGGCCGATCAAATCCTGAAGATCGCGCTGGGCCTCAAGGACTAGTTACCAGTCCCTTTCATACTCTTACATTCCACGACACGACACCAAAAACCTCTTGCATAACCAACCCTCCCGTGTTACTCTGTCCTTGCGTTTGTTGCTCTTGTATCGCCTTTGGGTAGTAAAGCGGTCGCAAGGTCACACTTGCGGCCATTTTTTTGTTCAGCAGACCGCTTTGCAGTCCTGCCGAACGAAGCTTGAAGACGGCCGCGGCTCTGTTGAGGGGCTCGGAACCTGGGCATCAGAT
>MNEA01000124.1 GCA_001917435.1 Acidobacteria bacterium 13_2_20CM_2_57_6 | reverse complement strand
CCTGGAAACTCTGGCCCGAACTGGAAGCAAACTCCACGTTCTACACGACTGGAAAATATGCGGGCGAGACGCAACTGTTCCTGACACCTGGACTTGGAATTGGGCGCGCGCATCTTGCAGGACGATTTCGGCTGTCTTCCGCAGTGGGGGTGCAAATCGCGGTGACCCAGTTCCATACCTACAATCATCGCTGGATGTTTTCGACGCGCGTCTCGTTCTGAACACACTCACAAGTTTGGACTACACCGCTGCTTTGCGTTCACTCAAGTCCCGATAAAACGCCGAAACCGTCTATGTGGGGTATTGGGCCGAACTTTTCCGATTTGGCGACCGGGAGTTGACAGCAAAGACTCAACTGAACTGCTGAACCGTGTCCCAAGAACGCAACCGATGTTAGCCTGAACCGAAAACGTCTGGAGGTCTGCCTTTGATTACGCCTGACTGGCGAAAACTCTGGATAAGTTCCTCAGTGCTCGCGGGTTTATTCGGATTCGGCTACGGTTGGAAGCAAGCCCGTGACAACCCGCTGATAGGTATGACAAAGACAAAGATTATCGAGCCACCCGAAGTGAAGCTCCTTAAGAAGGGTCGCTACAACGAAGCCGCAAAAGCCATACTTGATTCCATCAAAGATGAAAAGAAGGATTCTTGGAGATACCAGAGCGTTGCCGCTGTCTATTATGCTCACGCCCAAAATGACCCAGCAAGTCGTGAAAAATTCCTAGCGGAGGCCGAGAGCTACATCGAAAAGAGCATAAGCTTGTCAGCGAATGACCCTGTTGATTTAATGTCGGGGCCTTCGGGATCGAACAAATCGGTGATTCTTCCAGCCAGCCGTGTCCCTACTATGCAAAGGCAACCGAATACGCGAACAGTGCGCTGGCCCAGCTAAGAGGTGACAGTCTAGTTGCAGGGGACGAGAAGGTCCCCACCCAACCCATCCGTGACGATATCGAGAAACATATAAGCGGCCTAAACGAAAAAACAAAGACGAAGTGTTTGAACAAGCCCTAGCTCTTACTTGCAGGGAGAAGATGCTGGTGTTAGGCACATCCAAATATAAGCTAACCGTTTTGGGGGGAATTTCCGTTCTCGCGGTTGGTCTTTGTGGATATTTCGTCGGTCGAACAGCTGAAATTAAGTTCGCGGCCATGCTCACTGACAAGACGCCTCCACCGGATGCAAAGCTCGAGCAAGAAGGTCGCTACGATGAAGCCATACAAGTCTTGTTAAGCCCAAACAAAGAACGGCCAATACAGCCATAGGACTATTCCAGAGTCGCGTTTCTTTATCTGGAATGGGCAAAGAAGGACTCCGGAAATCGAGCGAATCTGGCTCAGAAATCTGCGTCTTATTCTGAGAAGTCCGTGCAAATGGCTCCCAATGACCCCTTCGTGTTGGAGACTGCTATTAACAATTTGGACCGTGCTGGAGACTATTTAGAAAACGGCTGCCCGTACTACGAAGAGGCGCAGACAGTGGGAGAGAAGGTGCTCGTCCTCACCGAAAAAGAGACTGTCAACGTTCGCGGAATGAGCTGTCCAACGCAACAGTTCAAGGAATCGGTCCCCTATTTCCTCAAAAGAGTTCGCGCCAAAGTTAGGGCTTGGTGCAACAAGCCGTAACCAAGAAATCGGCCCAAGGGCCTTCCATGAGAAGGCCGGTGAGTGTCAAGGATGTTTTTCTTCTTCTTTCTTGTAAGGATGTTTTTTCTTTCTGCTTTCTTTTTCCTTCCTGTGGATTCCTTCGCATTCGAGCCGGGCCGCCTCTGTCGCCATCCTTCCATCCGCACTCTTGGTTGAGCGATTTTCGCTCGGTGCATGGTGGGCGTTCCCAATACAGTAGGTGCTGCTACCTGATAATCGACCTTGGCTCCCGTCTTTCGACCGAAGCTTGGCCAGGACCTAGGCGCAGTCACCTGATCTCGGCGGTTGAGCTCGACGGTGTGGATACCATCTCTTTCTTGTATGCTCCTTTTTCTTTCTTCCGACCTTTCCCAGTTTTCTACAGAGCAATTTCGAGCCAGGATCGCCTAGCAACGACGATCGCCAACTCCGTCGACCCCTAGCATCCCCTTTTTGGGGGGAGCTCTTCACTCTAGGCCACCGCGCGCATCGCTTTCTGGCTATTGCGCAGTGGTTCGTACACCTCTCCACTCACCCACAACCGATGCAGGAGTACCGCCAACTTTCGAGCCACGGCAACCACCGCTCGTTTCTTGGCATTTTTCCCTCCTCGCTCCGCAAGCTTTAGTCCCCATCTCCGCAGATCACTGTCTTCTCCAAAAGGTCCCAGAATGTAGTGTGCCCCCTGCACCATCATCGTTCGCAGATAGCGGTCTCCTTCTTTGCTGATACCCTTCTGTGGTTCGCTCTCCCCGGAGTTCCTCCGGCCAGGTCGTAGCCCCAGAAAACAACCTACCGCGCGACTCTTCGGGAACCGATACGGGTCCTCTATCGTCAGGACATAGGTCAGAGAGATCTGTGTTCCTACACCCTTCACCTGCTTGAGCAAAGACACTTCCGGGTACACTTCCTTGGCGATTTTCTCCATCCGTTCGTCGTATTCCTGGATGCGCTCGTTCAGCGATTCGACCTCCTTGAGCAGCGGCTCCAGAACCTCGCGCAACTCCGCGGGCAATCCCGCGCCCAGCTCCCGGCTCACTTGCTGGGTGCCACACTTCGGCAGCCGTTGCCCATAAGATTTCACCAACCCGCGTGCTGCATTCACCAACGCCGTTCGAGCACTCACCAGTTCGGCTCGCGCCCGGATCACCGTCAGATGGATTTGCGCCTTGGCACTGCGATGGCGCACCGGCCCCAACAGCTGGGGATCGATGCGCGCCAGCCGTGCCAAGGTCCGGGCATCGTGGCGATCATCTTTTCGATTGCTCTTGGTGATCAATTCCACTTTTTGTGCGTGCGCCACGATCAACTCGTGTCTCAGCTCCGTTAACAGCCGGCTCACCCATGGCGAATGTGTTCCTGTCTCCAGGGCGATAAGACTTCGCGGTATCTTTCCAAACGTCTGCTTCATCGCTTCCGGTGTCGTCGCTACTTTCTGTTCCAGAAGGATTTTGCCTGCTTCATCCAAGACACAATAGAACGACCAGCGATCTCCTAGATCCAGCCCGATCGTCAACTTTTGCCCCGTTAAAATTTCGTTCCCAAATACCTCCACAGTGCTAATCTTCTTCATTGCCGGTCTCCTTTTTTGTGCCTTGAGCACGTCTTTCATCGGGAGCGTATCGCATCCCGCTGGAGACCGGCCTTCTCATCCCATCTGGTAAAGGCGCGCATCTCGTCAGTGCTTGATTTCCTGATGAGATGCCGACTTGCCGGTACTGATGCTCGCGATGCCCATCTGAATTACTCCGGATCGCCGACTCGTCAACGTCAACTTGTGTGTGCGATTGGTAGTTGGAGATACAAAACAATGCACCGAGAATAAAGACTCTTGCATCCAATCGCGTAAGGAGGAATGTCATGAAAGCTGCGGTCGTTCCCGCTATGAGCAGTTCGTGGCAGGTCAAAGACGTTCCGCAACCTCAGCCCGGACCGAACCAAGTGCTCGTGAAGATGCATGCAAGCGGCATCTGCTACACCGACGTACATCAAACGCTCGGACACTTGCCTGGACCATTCCCCCGAATCCTCGGCCACGAGCCAGTCGGCGAGATTATTGGCGTGGCCCCGGACGTCACCACGCGAAAGGTGGGCGACCGCGTGGGTACCGCCTGGATTCAATCCACGTGCGGGCGCTGCGAATGGTGCCAGCGCGGCCGCAGAATGTTCTGTCACTATCTGAAGGGCACAGGAATTGAAGCACAGGGCGGACATGCCGAGTACATGCTGATGAATGCCGACGCAACCTATTTGATTCCCGACAAGGTTTCTTATGAGCAGGCAGCCCCCATCTTCTGCGCGGGTTACACGGTCTATGGCGGGCTGCGCTGGGCTGATCCTCAGCCCCATGAGCGAGTGGCCGTGCTCGGGATCGGCGGGCTTGGGCACTTGGCCGTGCAATACGCGAAGGCCGCAGGCTTCGAGACTATCGCAGTTTCGCATTCCCCGGATAAAGACAAAATGATCCGGGATCTCGGTGCCGATGAAGTTGTCCGCGATGGCAAGGGCCTTGCGGCAGCGGGAGGCGCAGATGTCATCCTCAGTACCTCCAATTCGACCAAGGCGATGGTGGACAGCATACAGGGATTGCGGCCCGACGGCCGGCTCGTCACCATGGGTGCCGGCGCGGAGCCAATTTCGGTCTCGCTGATAGATCTCATCTCGAAGCGCATTCGAATAATTGGCAGCCAGCAAAACGGCCCCGAATATCTTTACGAAGCGCTTGATTTCGTAGCGCAAGGAAAAGTTAAAACGATTGTCGAGACGTACCCATTAGCAGAGGCATCGAAGGCTTACGAGCGCGTTGCGGAAGGCAAGGCCCGGTTCCGCGCTGTCCTCACGATGTAGTCGTTCGCTCTAATCGTTGCGGTCCATCAAGGCTGAGCCTAGGCCCTCCGTTGCGTCGATGCGAGCACCGCGCGAAACTTCAGCGGCCGTTAAACAGAAAAGGTCGTACAACGGACAAGCCCGAGGCTATCGGTTCTTCCGTCGAATTAGTACCGGCAAACGCGCATCTCGTCAGTGCTTGATTTCCTGATGAGATGCCGACAAGGCGGGACCTATCCGGCTCGCCGCGACATGCGCCGTGCTGACTAAGAATTATGAGGTCGGTCTAACCAGACTTCGCCGGCAACCGTCGCTTCCAACAAGTGCTTGGGACCGCATAAGTTGCAGACGTCCTTCGGCTGGGCGGGCTTCGGCGTTATATTGCGACCCTCGCAGGGTTGGCGGTGATATGCTGGTTGGCCTACTACTAGTTGGGCGGATCAGGAACCGACGTCACCAAGGCAGCCGTCAGAGAGCAAATCACTCACCGGTGGTACACGCGGCCGGTGCTCTTCGTTGCTGACGTGAACCGTGCACTTCGATTCTACATCGACATGCTCGGCTTCGAGAAGCGCTGGCATGAGGGCGACGGTGCGGGCAAGGTCTGCCAAGTCAATCGCGCGGAATGCGAGATCATCCTCTGCGAGGATGCCACGCGAAGAGACAAGGCGCGCTTGTTCGTGGAACTGACCGGCGATGGACTCAGCGCGCTTCGCCGTGAAATCGTCGAGCGCTCGGTTCCGAGCGAGAAGTCCTGGTGGGGTTACGACGTGATCAAGATCGTCGATCCCGACGGAAATGAGTTGTTGTTTCCCTCGGCCGAGTAGTCCAAGCAGTGAGTGCGACGGCCGATTGCGTTAACCCACCTCCCGACGCCAGCCCATACGACCGCCTAACTAACATTCAACGGAGCCGACGCGGCTGACCGTCCGTGCGATCGTGTCCCTGAGGCGCGCGCTCATTAGTATTGACTGCTCTGGCCAACTTTCCGGATGGTCGGCGGCTCGGAAACTATGCCTGCGACTTGCGGTTCTTCTTCTGAAAGAACTTAGCTGTGTAGCCGAATAATCGGAACCTGACCACTGCCAGCCTCGCCGAATCGGCTTTACCGTCATCGTTCGCTGGTCGCTCAAGAGCATTTTCAACTGCCCGCTGAAAGACAAGTGGGTGTAGAATGCACGCCGTTTTCGAACTCTATGCGGTGCAGCCTTCTTTTCGCGATTTTCTTTCTGGCCTCCGGTACGGACGCCCAATCGAATTGCCCGCCATTGGTAGCTCCCGCTCCCGACCCCGCAAGACTTTTATTCACTCCAGGGCAGGAGAGCGAACTGGGGGAGATCATCCGCGAGCAATTGGAAGGCAGTTTCCGCGTCATCGAAGATGACCAAGTCACTGCCTATTTGAAGCGCATAGGGGGCCGTGTTGCCCAGCACTTGCCGGACACGGGTTTGCATTATGATTTTCTTCTTTACGACCAGCCGGAAGTCCAAGCTTTCAGCATGCCGGGAGGACGCGTCTACGTTTCTCGAAAAATGGTGTCTTTCCTCCGCAATGAAGACGAATTGGCCGGTTTGTTGGGTCACGAACTGGGACATCTTGCCGCAAGGCAACAGGCGCTGGAAATGTCGCGCGATTTTCGGGAGGTGTTGGGACTCAAAACTCTGTCCGATGACGATGATCTTTTTGGCCTCTACAATCAATTTGTCGAGAACGTGCGCCTGAAAAAAAGGCGTTCCCAGCCGTCAGGAGAAGAAGCAAGGGGCCAGAAGATCGCCGATCAACTCGGCGTGCAATCGGTAGCACGATCCGGGTACGCGCCTCAGGCGTTCCCTGACCTATTGGACAGGCTCATGCAAACAAAGGGGAGAACGGGAAACTGGTTTACGGATTTGTTCGGAGCTACGGGCGCGGACTCGAAAAGACTGCGGGAAGCGCTCAAAGATATCGCAACCTTGCCTGCTTCCTGCGTCGAGGCGAAGGGACCGGTACACTCCGAAGAATTTCACCAATGGCAGGCCGCGGTGCTGCACTACCGGGGTATCGGGCACGTGGAACGCCTCACCGGTGTCATTTCGCGGAAGCAATTGAATAATCCCCTGCGCGGCGACATCGAACACTTCCGCTTCAGTCCCAACGGGAAATACCTTCTGGCGCAAGACGAGGGCGGCATCTACGTGCTTTCGCGCGATCCACTGAAGTTCATATTTCGCTTCGATGCCGCGGATGCTCAGCCCGCGCAGTTCTCACCGGATTCGCGCCAAGTCGTATTCTTTAGCTCCGGTCTGCGCGTGGAAACCTGGGACTTGGAGCGTCAGGAACAAACCAGCGTCAGTGATGTTCCTGCGTTACGCGGATGCCGGCAAACCGAGCTTTCGCCTGATGCAAAATTTCTCGCCTGCTTTGACAACTCGCTGGACCTCGCGCTCTATGACGTGGGCAGCGGGGAAGTCATCTTCAAGAAAGACAAGTTTTATGATTTTGATTCCGGACTTAGCGGATATGGTGGTTTCTTCAAACTCCTTTACTTCTTTGTTCATCGGGATGTGGTGACCCTGCGATTCTCTCCCGACGGGCGCTACTTTGCGGCGTCCTCAAGAACTAAGGAGGAAGTTGTCATCGACCTGACAACTCGAAAGAAAATCAACGTCCCAGATTCGATTCATACGGCGATGCAATATTCCTTCACGTTTGCCGGGCCGGACCGCATTGTGGGCGTGGACACTTTTAGTCCGCAGAAGTCACCGCTCGTTGAATTTCCTTCCGGAAAGGTGATCGACCGCATGCCACTGGGTGGCGGCAGCCTCGTTGCCGCCACGAATCCAAAATACATCCTCATACGCCCCATTCAAGACCGCCCCGTCGGCGCATACGACTTGGAGCAAAAGAAAATGGCTTATTCCAACCGCATGGCGGCCACCGATGTCTGGGGAGACCTATCCATTAGCGAACGATTGAACGGGGAGGTAGGCATCTATAAGGTGACAGACCCTACGGCCTACATCACGCTGCAATTGCCGCTTGGAAAGCTGGGCGTCCTGCGCACCTTTACCGCATCGCCGGACTTGAAATGGCTGGCTATGTCGAGCCGTACGCGCGGCGGTGTGTGGGATCTCGATTCGAACGCTCGAGTTTTTCACATTCGCGCGTTTCAAAATGCATATTACGCGCCGAGCGGAAATTTCTTTATGGATTTTCCGGAGTTCGAAAAGAGCAACCGCGAAATGGGTGTACTCAGCCCGGTGACGCAGCAAACGAAGGGGCGGCAGATCGATAAAGACGATGACCTGACCTTTTTCGGCGACGTATTCCTGCGCACCAGGCACAACGACAAGAATCGTCAGACGCGCCGCAATTTTGAACTGGATGCTCTTGATATGGCCACCACCAAGCCTCTGTGGACGCGCAGCTTTCCGAAGCAGGGCCCTTGGATTTCCGGATCGCCTTCCAGCGGAAAAGTGATTTTTGTCTGGAGCGCCAAGGCTGATGGTTTGCACGACGAATTGGCTCGGGATGCAAAACTCCAGGAGCGCTGGAGCAAGGAAAATCCCGGCGATAGCGACTTCTTCATGGAAGTTTTAAATGCGCGCGACGGAACTGTCGCCGCGGGAATCGTCGTGCGCACCGGAAAATATTCATTCCATCCCGAATATCAGGAAGCTGTGGGGGATTGGCTGGTCGTCACGGACAATCTGAATCGCGTGCTTCTCTACTCCATTTCTACTGGTGAGCAGAAGGCGAAGTGGTTTGGCTACCGCCCGCAGATTTCCCGAAGCGGCGACCGGGTGTGCCTTTCCAGCGGGAGAGGTCGCCTGGCTGTGTACGATTTGCGTTCACTGAAACAGATTTCCGATTTCTCCTTCTCGAGTTATGTCTCAGGGGATCTTTTCTCTGCCGACGGGAAGCGCCTCTTCGTGCTCACAAACGACCAAATGGGGTATGTCCTGGATGTGTCGGCCCCGCTCACAACAAGTATCTCATCCACGAACTAGTCCACTCACCGAAAGGCAAGTGGTGTAGAATGCACGCCGTTTTCGAACTCATTAAGCAATTTGCTCGGTGAGCGTGGGCAAACTCCGAAAAAGCGGAGCGTACGCAATAACCACAAACCCGCAAAAGCAGCACCGGAGCGTGGAGGAAAATTATGAAATACAAATCTCATGCGACTGCGGCCTTTTTCGCGCTTCTCATCGCGCTCGGGATTACTTCCGCTGTCCTCGAGAAACGCGCCGCCGTCGCTGCCGCTGGCGTCGAAGCACCTCAGTTTGAAGTGGACCCTCTGTGGCCAAAGCCGCTTCCCAACCACTGGGTCATCGGCTCGGCCGTCGGTGTCTCGGTAGACTCCCAGGATCATATTTGGATCGTTCATCGCACCACTTCTTTCGAGCGCATGGAACTCTATGCTGCCGAGAAGCCGCCGGCCGCGGAATGTTGCTACCCGGCTCCCCCCGTTCTTGAGTTCGACGAAGAAGGTAATCTCATCGGCCACTGGGGCGGCCCAGGGGCTGGTTACGATTGGCCTGATTCGAACCACGGAATCACCGTCGATTACAAAGGCAACGTCTGGATTGGGGGCAACAGCCGCGGCCCCGATCCCAAGGGCTACCATGACAACATGGTCCTGAAATTTACGCAGAGCGGCAAATTCCTCATGCAAATCGGCCACCCGAGCAAGAGCCAGGGCAGCAATGACACGGAGAACTTGAAGGGCCCCGCGAAATTGTTCGTCGATAAGACTACAGATGAATTGTATGTCGCCGACGGTTACGGCAATCACCGCGTGATCGTCTATGACGCGGAAACCGGAAAGTACAAACGCCACTGGGGCGCTTACGGCAAGAAGCCGGACGACACCGATCTCGGCAAGTACAATCCCGACGCGCCCCCCGCTCAGCAGTTCCGCAATCCGGTGCACTGCGCCGAGCTTTCGAATGACGGCCTGCTGTACGTTTGCGACCGCCCGAACGACCGCATCCAGGTGTTCAAAAAGGACGGCACTTTCGTGAAAGAGGCCTTCGTCGCCACAAAAACTCTCGGTGACGGATCGGTCTGGGACATCGCCTTTTCCAAGGATCCCCAGCAGACCTACATTTTCCTGGCTGACGGCTCGAATGAAAAAGTCTACGTCCTGCTCCGCGATACGCTGGAAATCCTGACCAGCTTCGGCGACGGCGGGCGTCAGCCCGGCCAATTCTACGCCGTGCATAGCATCGCTGCCGATTCGAAAGGTAACCTCTTCACGACCGAAACCTACCGCGGCCAGCGCGTCCAGAAATTCGTTTACAAAGGCATGGCGCCGGTCACGAAAAAAGATCAGGGCGTCGTGTGGCCGAAATCAAGCAAGTGAGCCAGCCAGTCAAGTTCATTCCCCGAAGGAGAGCACCTGCCGCGCGGAACCGCCACGGACATCAGCAGCGCGGAAGTGCAAGCCCTCGTGCAAAAGACGGCCGCCGACCGCGTCAGCGACCAAGCCATTCGCGTCGTCAATGTCAACGGCCAATACAACGTCAGCATCGGCGTCGTTCACCGCGCTAAGACTTCCGGCAAAGATGCTCCCAGCGGCATCGAGCACGCCCAGATCACCGAGGTCTACCATGTGATTGAAGGAAACGGAACACTTGTAACCGGCGGTACGCTGGACAATCCAAGAGAAATTCAAGCCGAGAGCCCGGTGGTGACCGTGCTCAATGGTCCCAGCACTGGCGGCAGCGGCATTCAAGGCGGTGTGAGCCGCAAGATCGGTCCCGGCGATGTCGTCATCATTCCCCCAAACACTCCGCACTGGTTCAGCGAAATCACCACCGACCAGATCGTCTACCTTGTTGTGCGGGTCGATCCTCACAAAATATTGCCCGCGGGCTACGTCGCCAAGTAGGCGCAATTCCCATGCCTCGCATCTTCGCAGCGTTTCTGGCCGCTCTCTTCTTGCTTTCTCCGACTAGCGCGGCCGCTCACGACATCCCCAACGATGTCGTCGTCCAGGCATTTGTCAAACCACAAGGCAATCGCCTCCATCTCGTTGTTCGGGTTCCGCTCAAGGCCATGCGCGATATTAATTTTCTCGAACGCGGCCCCGGCTATTTGGACCTCGCGCGCGTGAATGAGGTGCTTCCAGGCGCGGCCACGCTTTGGATTTCCGACTTCATTGAACTCTTCGAGAACGATAGTCGTCTCTCAAAGCCTCAAATCGTCGCGACCCGCATCTCGCTTCCGTCCGACCGCTCTTTCGCTTCTTATGACAATGCGCTCGCCAACGTCACTGGCCCCCCGCTTTCGAACGACACCAATGTCTATTGGGACCAGACCATGCTCGACGTGTTGTTCGAATACCCAATCCAATCGGAACAATCTCGTTTTTCCATCCATCCCGCGCTCGCGCGCTTGGGCCTGCGCGTCGTCACTGTTCTTCGTTTTGTGCCACCGAGCGGCGAAGTTCGCGCGTTCGAATTCACCGGGGATCCCGGCCTCGTCCGGCTCGACCCGCGCTGGTACCAAGCCGCCCTCCGCTTCGTCGACCTGGGTTTTTTCCACATTCTTGACGGCACCGACCATCTTTTGTTCTTGCTCTGCCTGGTGATCCCTTTCCGCCGTCTCGGCGCGCTCATTCCCGTCGTCACTGCGTTTACCATCGCGCATTCGATTACGCTGATTGCGTCCGCCTACAATCTCGCGCCAAATTTTCTATGGTTTCCTCCGCTGATCGAAACGCTCATCGCTATTTCCATCGTTTATATGGCGCTTGAAAACATTGTTGGTGGCAGCAGCTTGCAGCGCCGCTGGATGATGGCCTTCGGCTTCGGCTTGGTACACGGATTTGGTTTCTCGTTTGCTTTGCGTGAATCGCTGCAATTCGCCGGGTCCCACTTGCTGACGTCACTGCTTTCCTTCAACGTTGGCGTCGAGCTTGGCCAGCTTCTCGTCCTGGTCCTGCTCATTCCCGCGCTGCAACTTTTCTTCCGCTACGCCATCGCGGAACGCATGGGCGCGATCGTTCTGTCGGCGCTCGTCGCTCATACCGGCTGGCACTGGATGCTGGACCGCGGGCACGTTCTCGCGCAGTTCCGGTTCCAATGGCCGGCGCTCACCGCCGCATCGCTGGCAAGCGCTGCGCGCTGGCTGATGATGCTTTTGCTGCTGGGCGGCGTGCTGTGGTTTTTGCAAAAAACATTTCAACCCTGGGCGGATCGCGCGCAAGGTTTCGATTGGAGAGCCTTCGCGGGAAAATTTGGAATCGGCGTCAGCGCCATCGCGCGATCCGCGCTCAGCGATGGTTCCCGAGAAGCGGGACGAGATCGGTGAGGCGGTCAAGATAAAAGTCCGCGGGGTGCACGGCGCGGTCGTGCGCGCCGAAACCGTAATTCACGGTGGCGGCAAAAGTTCCGGCGTTGCGCGCGGTTTGCACGTCCACTGCGGAATCGCCGATCAGCATGGCTTCGGCCGGGGCGGCGCCGAATTCGCGAAGAATCGTTTTCGCGCCAAGCGGATCGGGTTTCTTTGTTTCAAAACTGTTGCCGCCGTAAACGGCGCGAAAGTATTTTGCCAGTCCGAGCGCTTCGAGAATGCGCACGCTGATGCGCACCGGCTTGTTCGTCAAAATCGCCATCGGAAACGCGGCGAGACGTTCGAGCGCTTCGGGAACTCCCGGGTACGCGCAAGTTGAATCCATTTTGTGGTCTTCGTAATATGCGAGGAAAAACTTCAGCGCGCGCTCGCGTTCCGCTTCCGTGGCGCCATGGCCTAGAGCCTGGCCGACCAGTTGCGGCGCGCCGTGGCCGATGTAACCGGAAATCGTATCTTCATGAAGCTGCTCGCGGCCCATTTCGTGCAGCATGGCGTTGACGGAACGGATCAGGTCGAGTTTCGAGTCGATGAGCGTGCCGTCCAGGTCGAAAATCAGCGCGCGCACGGCAGAAAAATTCGCAGCAGCCATAAGCAAATCATTGTAATATGGCCGCGCTTTTTCGGCAGTCATCCCCCCCCGCATGAAATTTCAACGGGAATTTAACTTTGCGGCTTTTTCGGAATTCCGGCGTGTTCGCGTAAAATAAACAATTCGGCAGGCGGCACAGTTCGATTCCGGAGACTTCATGGCCCAGGTTTATCCCTTTCGCGCTTTTCGCTACAACCCGAAGCAAGCGCCGTTCGACCGCGTTCTGACGCAGCCCTACGACAAAATTTCTCCGGCCATGCAGGGAAAATATTACGCCGCGGATCCGCACAACCTCATTGCCGTGGAGAAGGGACGCGCGTATCCGAGCGACACGCCGCAGAACAACGTTTACACCCGCGCTGCCGCTGCGATGGAGGATTGGATTCTCAAGCAGGTAGTGGTGCAGGACCCTGCGCCCTCTTTTTATGGGTACACGCAGGAATACACGGTGCCGGACACCGAAGAACGCCGAACGCGGCGCGGCTTCATCGGAGCGGGAACACTCGAGGAATATTCCGCGGGCGTCGTTTTCCGGCACGAGCACACACTTTCCGGACCGAAGGCGGACCGGCTGGAGCTTCTGCGACACACGAAAACGCACACCGGGCAGCTTTTCATGCTGTATTCGGACGCGGAGAAACGCATTGACGCGCTTCTCGCGGATGCGGAAACGGCTGCAGCGCCGGTGACCGAGATGCGTGACGAGTACGGCGTGATGCACCGGCTGTGGGTGATTGCAGAGCCGCAGCGCCTGGCCGCAATCCAAAAAGCGATGGCTGACCAGAAGCTGGTGATCGCCGACGGGCATCATCGCTATGAGACGGCGCTGAATTACAGGAACGAGCGGCGCGGGCGCGGCGGAAAGATCGATCCGGAAGCGCCGTACGAGCGCGCGATGATGATGTTCATCAACACCCGAAGCGAGGGGCTGACGATTTTGCCGACGCACCGCCTGGCGGCAAACGTCCACGATTTTTCCTGGAGCGGCGTGCGGCGGCACCTGGAGCCGTGGTTCGCGGCGGAGGAATTTCCGTTCTCCGGCAGCGGCGAGAGGTCCGAAGCGAAAAAGAAATTCCTGGCGAAGCTCGCGAAGGCGCGGGCGAAGCGGGCGATCGGCGTGTATCCCACTCCGGGAGGGAAGAAGCGCGCGTTTTACGTGCTGACGCTGCGCGAAGGCGTCAACCTGGCGCAACTCCTGCCAAACGTTTCGCCGTTGCAGCGCGAACTGGACGTGGTGCTGCTGCACGAAGGAATCCTGGAGCCGGCACTGGGCATCACCCCGCAAGCAGTGAAGGCGGAAGAAAATTTGACGTACGAGCGAGAAGCGCTCGCCGCACTCGACGCGGTGGACAGCGGGCGCGCACAGGTTTCGTTCCTGCTGAATCCCTGCGACGTCGAGCAAGTGATGAAAATCGCGACGAGCGGCGAAGTGATGCCCCAGAAGTCCACCGATTTTTATCCCAAGCTGATGAGCGGAATCACCATGTACCGCCTGGAAACCTGAGAAATCTGAGCCGCCTCCTCTTTACATCCTCGCTGAATTAGCGTATATACAGTAATGTGTTCTCTTGGGACGCCCGGAAAGCCCTGAGCAACCTGAAGAAACACGGCGTGTCCTTCGAGGAGGCTGCCACCGTCTTCGGTGACCCCGAAGCCCTCGACTGCACGATCCCGAGCACTCCCATGGTGAATTTCTCTCCAAGCGTTTGGGAGCTTCGGTCACAGGTCGGATTCTGATCGTCATATACATGCCCAGGAGGCTGAAAGATGACAAAGAAATCATTCGCATCATCAGCGCGCGCCAGGCGACACGCAAAGAGCGCAAAGCCTATGCCGGATAGCAAGCTCGACCTGTCCGACATCCCGGAATCGACCGATGCCGAACTGCGCCGCTCCCGCAGAGTCGGCCGCCCCGTTTCGGGAAAAGCAAAACAGCTCATCGCCATTCGCATTGCCCCGCAACTGCTTCGCCGGCTCCGCCGCATGGCTGCCAAACAATCCAAACCCTACCAAACCCTCATCCACGAACTCCTCGAAAAATCCGCCTGCAGAGTCGCGAGGCGGCGACCTTCAGGTCGCCATCCTGCTTTTGATTTTCTGCCTCTTCTAGTTTCTAGTTTCTGATTTCTGCGCTTCTGTCTCAATGCGACGAAGCGGCGGCGGAATTCACGTGGCCGCCGTTTTGCGCCAGGCGGTCGTACTCGCTGGCGGAAGCCTCCGGCAGCAGCACCCATAGCGTATAAATCCCCAGTGCAGTGCCAAACGGAAAACGGATCAGCGCCAGGAAACCCAGAGCTAGCCCCAGGAACCGTGCCCAAGGCTCGCGCTCGAACAGTCCCCACGCCAGAACCAGGTGCAGCACACCGAAGAGTCCGAGAAAAATGCCCAGCGGAAAGAGGGCGACCGAGAAAGGAAAGTCCCAGCCCCATCTGCTTCCCAATGGCCACACCATTGGGCCGCGCATAAACGGAATAAACATCCTGCCAAAGATCATCATCCAGCCGACAGCCACCAGCCGGAGAATCCCGCTGATCGTCCAAAGGACCGCCAGCCGGTGGATGTTGCGCCGCACGCGCCCATCGGACGCGGCCGCTGCCCGGGCAGGCGCCCCGGCCGCCATGCCGGCCTGCTCTCCATAAGTTCCTGTAGCCCCCCCATGAGTTCCCGTAAACCCAATGCCTTGACCTGTCGTCGCTGAAGAGGTCGCCGCTCCGCCCGGCAGAATCGCTTTCCCGCACTTCGTGCAGTATTGTCCCCCAAGGGTGAGTTCGTTCCCGCATCGATCGCAATACATGATCCACCCCCTGTCAGGTAATACGCCCCACCAGCCGATTTGTTCCGAGGGATTCGATCGGGGTACTCTCCAATTATCTGATTCCTGGTTAACAATAACCGGGACCCCTCCGTGTTTTTGGTAAGTGTCTCTTAGGGCCTCCCGCCCGCGAAACCTCATGAAAGCCCGCACAGTGCAAAAAATGCCCATTCCCGCGCTACGTCCTTTGTTTTTAGGTCAGCCGTGATTGCGACCCTGCGTCTTTCGACCCTGTCTGCCACGCCTACAGTATAAGTGCAAGCGTTTCTCTTTCGCACGGGGCATGTTAACGGCGACTGGCGTAGCTTGCGGGTATGCCGCGGGAAGTAAACACCAAACGCAAATGATAGTGAGCGGGTTACGTCAGGCGGGTTTGCGGCCGGGACCCGTGCCGGGTGCAGATTTGCGCGGCGGTGAGGAGAGATGCAGATGAAGTTAAATGCTGCGTGGTTGCGGGATTCCAGTTTCGAAATTCAAAAGGAAAACTAGAAACTAGAAGGCAGAAACTAGAAAGCAGAAAGGGAAAAGGCAGTGATTAGTGGCGAGTGGCGAGGCAGAAAAGACGACGGGCGAACCGTGATCGGCTCGCCCGTTCTGACCATCGATAGACTTATGCCGCAGCTTTTCCTGCTTTTAGGTGATGTACCGAGGAGTTCTCAACGGGAAGGGTCTGTACGGTTGGATTTCCCTGCATCAGCGGAACCAGGCTGGCTGCGACTTCCTTGAAGAGACCGTTGTCGTAGTTTTCGACGTCCGACTGTGTCTTCCACAGTGTCATGCAGCTGAATTGTCCCGTGGCAGGGTCCAGCGACTCGATGTTATCGACGAATCCGGGCTGCGCTTGGATGCGCGGCAGAAATTGGTTGTTCAGCGCGTTCTTGAAGTCATTTAGCTTGGCCGGGTTTATGGTGCAAGTGATGAGGCGTGAGAGCATGTTCTCCTCCTTTTGCGGAAAGATTGGAAATGAAGGGTTTGGCTCCCCAAGAGGACTTCCCTGGGAAGCAAGGGAACGGTACTCCGACGGAGCTACGGGGTCAAGAACTGGTGGGGGGCCCATCGGCGTGGGCGGGGGTGAACAGCGAAACTAGAAATCAGAAACTGGAAATTGGAGAGCAGAAACTCGAAATTAGCAGCGAAGAGAGAAGCAGATCCCTCGCTGCGCTCGGGATGACAGGCGGAGGGGAGGAGGAGCGAGGAAAAACTAGAAACCAGAAGGCAGAAACTAGAAAGCAGAACGTTGAAGAGAAGATGGCGGCCTGAAGGCCGCCGCTACGGGGTGCGAAGAGAAGAGAGATTCCTCATATCCGCAGGCCGCCCCTTTTGCAGGAGCAAAAGGGGAAGAGAAAGTCGGCCTGCTCCGTTCGGAATGACGCGGTAGGCGGAGTACGAGGGGAATGGTCAATCTTCGCTTTTTGATTAACGTTCGGTGGTGGTGGCTTGAAACACTGAGGGGCCGGTCCACGTATATCTCTCCAAGAAGGGTCGATGTCCTATTCGCCCATACTGCTTGTTCATATTTGTGGTGGAACCCTGGGGTTGTTGTCCGGGACCGCTGCAATGTCTTTCCGCAAAGGTTCCCTCCGCCATGTGCTGGCGGGAAAGGTCTTTGTTGTATCCATGCTCACCCTGGCTGCAGCCGCGGTGTACCTGGCGATCCTGAAGCACCAGACGCCGAATGTTGTGGGGGGCTTGCTGACCTTTTATTTGATTACAACGGCATGGTTGACTACCAGGCGCAGAGACGGGGAAACGAGCCGTTTTGATTGGGTTGCGCTACTGATTCCCTTGGCGATTGGCATCTTCAACTGGGTGTATGGTCTTAAAGTCCTGCGCGGCGGAGCGAACTCAGTAGACGGAGTTCCCGTCGGAATGATGTTGTTCATGGGTTCCATTTGTCTGCTTGCTGCCGCGGGGGACGTGCGCATGTTGGTGGGCGGCGGTGTTCTTGGAGCAAAGCGCATCGCGCGGCATCTCTGGCGCATGTGCTTTGGGCTGTTCATCGCAGCGGGGTCTTTTTTCCTGGGACCGTCCAACCGCCCACTGAGATTGCTTTCGGAAGTGGGGCTCGGGAAACATCTATCCCCGGCTATATTCGGCACAACCTTGTATTTAATTCTCACCATACTTCCACTGATTTTGCTGATTTTCTGGCTGGTGCGAGTCCGCTGGGCAAATGCGTCGAAGAGGTACCTGGTGCCTGGCGATTAGTTGTAAGTGGTTAGTTTCGGAGGGGGCAAGAAACTAGAAGGCAGAAACTAGAAAGCAGAAAAGGAAATGCAGAGAAAAATCCCTCCGCTGCGGTCGCGATGACACGGGGGGAGAAAGGCGGAAGCAGGATGGCGGCCTGAAGGCCGCCGCTACGTGGAGTGGACTGAAGTTCGGCCGCTACATTTCCTCAGGGGCTAAAGCCCCATCACGCCGGGCTGCTAATGTCGGAGCTAAAGCTCCGACCCCCTGAAGAGAAGATGGCGACCTAAAGGTCGCCGCTACGGGTACCAAGGAACCTCAGGATGCAAACGACGCAACCTGCAGCAGCGTCCGGGACGGAGAATGCGCGTCCCGTAACACCAAACCGGGATGCGAACAAACGTAAAGTAAATTAGGGATTAGCTTGCTCTTTGTAGACCCACGCGCCGCAAACGGAGGCGAGGACCACGCCGACAAGCAAAATGAGACAAATGGCGAGTGTAAGACGCCCCGGGGCCACGTTGGCGGCGACGTAGTTGGCGTCTGGAATCGCGTACGCGAAGAACCAGTAGGCAGCTCCGGTGAGGACGGCTGTTTTGGCACCCGCTCCAAGACGAGGCCGCGCGACGGCGTACAGCCAAACCACGCCAATACCGGCCACGAAGGCAGAAAGGATGAAGAAGGGAATGGCGCCAGGACGCATTTGACGACCGAGGGCTTTCATGTACGCGTCCCATTGGGAAGCAAACACAACGCCGTTTAAGACATATTCGAAGATGTTTATGATCAAGCCAGCCAGCAAGCCTCCGAGAAACAGGCGTGTTAGGTTGATTTTCCCCATCGGAATCCTCCACGAGCGATCGCCAGAATGTCGTAACTCGAAAGGGGCCGAAGGAACCGTAGGATGGAGCCTACGAGGTGGGCATGGCGCGAGTCAAGGGGAGAAGCGAGCCGGAAGAGACAAAATAGCGGCGTTGGTAAGGCAAGATGACGACATAAAGTCGCCGCTACTCAAGTTCTTCGTGGGCTGCTTCTGCGCGGGCTGCTTTGGTTTTTGGTTTGCCTTCGAGGCGGGCGAGGGCGTCTTCGAGCATTTTGGCGATGCGGCGGTCGCGGGTTTCGGGGGTGCGGCAGTAGAAGATGCCGAGCAACTGGTAGCGGCGCTGCAGAGGAGTCATGGACTGCCAGCCTTGAAGGGCACGGGGATCGCGGGCGAAGGCGAGTTTCAGAATGGGCGGCAGGTCGAGCTCGGCCTCCATGGTGGCCATAAGCTGTTCGGCGACTTGCTCGGCGCGGCGGACGCGGGCTTCGGGGCTTTTTACGCTGACGATCCAATAGCAGATCCACTGGCGCATGGAAAACGTGAGTTTGTCGAACCAGCGGCGGAAGGAGCGGTCTTGCTTGAGGATGCGCTCGAATTCGGCGGGAATGATGGCGACGCGTTTTGCGGTGTCCGGTTCGAGGCGGAAGTGCGCGGTGTCGCCGACGGAGGCGTTGCCGCCGGTCTGCAAACTCTTTTTGATGAGCATGCACTGGTAGCCCTTGGTGGTGGGGAAGACCCAAGCGCGAAGCGGAAAGCCGTTGATTTCGCCTTTGACGCGGACTTTGGCGCGCGTTCCCCAAACTTTAGTGACGTCGAACGGAATGCGGATAGTGACCCAGTTGAAGCGCGAGGGGATACGCTCGAGCATGGCTTTGAAGGATTTCGCGACAAGTTTGGACTTCGAATTCATGGCGAATGCACGGGGGAAAAGATAACACGGCGGAAAATGGAACAGTGAAATCGAAAATCGGGGAGAAAACACAAAATGAAGAGGGCTTGCAGGGGCGTGCCCTCCGGTAAAGGTCACACACGCAAAACCAGCGTGCGTGGGGTTTGCTATCCGGTCTGGACGCTTATGCTCCGGCGCTCTTGGAGAAGCTGGCTACGGCTTCCGCTTCCGTCTTGTAGACGTCGAAGACGGTCAGCAACTTGGTGATTTGCAGGACTTCCTGGAACTTGCTGCCGAGGTGGCAGAGCCGAAGCGAGGCGCCCTGCGTCTTCACGCTGTGATGCGAGGCAACGAGCGTGCCGAGGCCGGCGCTGTCAATAAAGGTTACGTTGTCCATATTAAGGACAATTTTCTTTTTCCCTTCGGCGATCAAGCCTTTTACTTTCTCGCGCAAGGCATTGCTTTCCTCGCCGAGCACAATGCGGCCGTCCAGCGCCACCACGGACACGCCGTCCACTTCGCGGTTGGTCATCTTCAAAGCCACGTTAGTTTCCTCCTCATCGGAAAGCGGTTCCGGTGGCAACCCGTGCCGGAGCCGTAAAGCTTATCAAAAAAGGATATCCCCAGAGCGATGAATCGTAATCGAAGACCGGGCAAGGGTCAAATCACCGGGCGGCTAATAATAGTCCGCGCAGGACATGTAATAGCCGCATACGGCGCAGATCAACTTGCAGCGCCGAGACTCCAACCGCTGCGAGCAAACGGGACAATACCGCGAAGGATCTTCTGTACGAGCGGTGAGACTTTGGCCGCCCTGCAAAGACACATCATCGGATCGAGCAGCGGCCTGTGCCGACTCGGCGTGGACCTGGGCTGACCCCCACTTCGCGGCGCGTTCCACGGCTGGACGGTTATAACACAGTGAAGGGAATGGGGGATAGGGAATAGGGGAAGCAATGAGAGGGGTTGAAGGAAGCCGAAGGAAGGGGCATCCTGAGCGCAAGAATTTCAGAGGAAGAGAGCGAATTGGATTGAAACCTATGGCGTGGCGGGCGCATCCTTGTTAGTGGCGATGGGTTGTGCGTGATGGCTCATCGCGGAAGGCCCAGAAGGCCGGGTCTTCAGGTGGGTACGATGGTCCGCCAAATTCTCCTCGCAGGTTTCGTGGCAATTTCGCCGGCAGCTGTACATGCGCAAGGGCGCGGGGCGATGGCGCCTGTTTCTCATGCTGCGGCGGTTGCGCCAAAGGTAGCGATGGCGGCACCGCGCGCAGGGACTTCGCAGATGGTGCCTATGCCGCGGACGGTAGTGAGGGGCGGAACGGTTCGCCCGCGAACGGCGATGCCTGTGGTGAGGAGCACGCGGCGACCGGTCACAACGAGAAGGCGTTTCGATGGAGAGGGAATTGGTCGAAGGCCGGATTGCAACTCGGCACCAGGACTTGGATTTGATGCGGTACACCAAGCGGCAATCTGCGGATCGGGGACGGTAGGATTGCGTGGACGCGGACTTGGAGTTCCTGCTTTCTTTCCATTTTTTGACGGCGGATTTTTCCTGCCGGGTTCGCAGGCAGCAATAGACGAAACTTCGGCGGCGGATGCTTCGGCGGCGGAAGAGGCAGAAATTGAAGCTCGTGTTGAAGCTCGCGAGGCAAGCCGCCGTCGCAGAGCAAGCGAGTCAGCGACGGGACCGGGCCAGGCGCCAGCGGCTGAAGCCGAAAACGCAGCTTCGTCCGACAACGATGGATTTGTTTTCGTGCGGCGGGATGGGACGATATTTTTTGCGGTGGCTTACTCCTGGGAAAACGGGGCGCTACGATATGTTACCAGCCAGGGATTGCGTCACACGGTCACGCTGGATGCGCTGGACCTGGACGCCACGAGACAGTTCAACGAACAACGCGGACTAACTTTTCGGCTACCGGCGTGAAGGCTAGTTTTTCGCGGGTTCCGGCATCACGTAGCCGGAGTGTGCGGGAAGGCCTGCGCGTTCCAACTGCACGGTGGTGTGTTCGACGGCAAATTCCTTCGAGGCCACTTGCTTAATCGAGGCGAGCAGGCGCTCGCATTCGTCGAGATGCATATCCGGGACGCGCGCGTGAAGACTGAGCGCGTGGTGGCCGCCGCCGAGAGACCACAGATGCACGTCGTGAACTTCCTGTACGCCTTCGATCTTTAACATGGCCCGGGCGACGTCTTCCACCTGCAAATCGAGGGGGCGGCCCTCCAGAAGAATGTGCGAGGATTCCCGCAGGATGCCGGCGCTGGACCAGAGAACGAGCAAACCGATGGCCAAGCCGAGAAGCGGATCGATCCAGCGCGCGCCCGTCGCATGGATGATTAGTGCGCCGGCGATGATGGCGACGTTGGAGAGCGCATCACCAAAATTGTGAATGAGGATGCTGCGGAGGTTGAGGTCGCCGCGTCCACGCACGAGAGCGAGCGTGATGCCGCCGTTCACGGCGAGCGCGGCGACGGAAGTCCAAATCATCCAGCTTTCGACCACTTCGACGGGGGAACGCAAGCGTTCGAACGCTTCATAACCGAGCCAGAGCGAGAGAAGGACGAGGACAAACGCGTTGGTGTATGCAGCGAGCGTGCCAGCGCGATGATAGCCATAGGTCTTCTCGGTATCGGCAGGCCGTTCGGCCCAGTGCATCGCGAGATAAGAAATACCGAGCGCAGGAATATCGGAAAGATTGTGAACGGCGTCGTTCAGAAGGGCGACGCTGCGGCCCAGGATGCCGCCAAAAACTTCCGCCAAAACCAATCCAAGCGTGGCGGCCATGGCCCACCCGAGCACAGAGGGACGCAGCGCGGGGTGAGCGTGGCTGGCGTGACCCTGGCCAGCGTGGGTGTGACCGGCGGAATGCGCGTGACCGGCATGGCTATGGTCGTGGGAATGAGCGGCCATCCGGCCTATTCTACCCGCACGGTGGCGCCTGCGCAGCCCCGGACTTTGCTTATTAGGCAGTATGACACTTCGGCAACGCGAATTGATTGACGCTCCTTCCATCGGCTGCGACCATGAAACAAGCTTCCCGTTCCGCGGGTGTCGGCGTGGAACGAGCCTGCACAGAGGTTTTTCGTTCAGCGCAAATGACGGTTCCCATAGCCAAATTGAGTTTTTGGGGCGTGCGTGGATCTACGCCGACGGTAGACCCGGCAACGTGGCGCTACGGCGGGAACACGCCTTGTCTAGAACTGATTGCGCCGGACGGCACGCAAATCATTCTGGACTGCGGCACGGGTCTGCGCACATTGGGCAGCCGCTGGGCCGCGCCAAACAGCGGAAAAACGCTGGAGACCCATATTTTGGTGACCCATTACCACTGGGACCACATCCAGGGGATTCCATTTTTTTCGCCGCTCTACGTGGAGAACAACGAGTTTCAGTTTTACAGCTTCCGGTCAAAATTCCTGGGGCGCGACAGCTTGAAACAAGTCTTTGAAGCGCAGATGGCAGTTCCGTATTTTCCCGTCGACATGTCGGCAATGAGCGCGAAGCGAAAGTTCAAGGAACTGGACGGCGGCGATTCGTTCAAAATTGGCGAGAACAAGATCACAGCGCACTGGCTGAATCATCCGCAGGGCTGCCTGGGATTTCGCATCGAGACGCCGGCGGGAATTGTGGCATACGCAACGGACAACGAGCCTGGAGACGCGAAACTGGACGAGAGCCTGCGCAAATTGGCCGCCGGCGCGGACATTCTCATTAACGACGCGCAATTTACGCCGGAACAACTCGTGACGACGAGAAAAGGCTGGGGACACTCTTCGTGGCTGGAAGGCGTAAAAGTGGCACGGCACGCGGGCACAAAGACGCTGGTGCTCTTCCATCACGATCCGGATTCCACAGATCGCATGGTGGATTTGATTCTGCGGCAAGCGCGGGAGGAATTCGATTCGGTGTTCGCGGCGAGCGAAGGGATGGTGGTGACGCTCGGAGCGCCGGGAGACCGCGTGCAGGCGCACATGCCGGGAACGCGGACGGCGCTGCGCCGCGAGGCGCAATTTCACGCGAAAGTTTGTGGGGTAACCGAAGCCGGAAAAGATTTTGAGGAAGAGACCGTGGTCCGCGATATTTCACTGCAGGGAGCGCTGATTTCGCTGAAGCACCTGCCGCGGCTGCAGTCGGAGCTGCAAGTGACGATGGAGGCGCCGGGCGGCGATGGCGTGCAAACAATGAAGTTGCGCGGGTACGTGGTGCGTATCGATTCGGGGGAGGAAAAAGGGTGTAGCTCGGTGGGAGTGGTTTTTACGGACTGATTCAGAAATTCAAAGCCAATTGATTTTTTGCATGGGGCGCTTGGAGTGGCGAGCGCCCCATTGTTTTCTTGGCATGCCTTCGGCGGTCCTGTAGGCTGACTCAAACATCCATGGCTGAGAAGAGAGCGAACTTCGTTTCTGTTAGCGCGCTGGACAAGCGGCCTCCGTCGAAACGCGAATTGTTGCGCGGGCTGGTGCGACAGGCGCCGTTTGTGGCGAAGAATTTTCAACTGTATTTTCGCAACGCGTGGCGACGACGCATATTGCGAACCAAGGTCGTGGCCCCGTACGCGGTTACTTTCTACGTCACCCACAAATGCAATCTGGACTGCAGTTACTGCACGCAAAAAGAGCCGGACGTTTTCAGCGACGAATTGTCTACGAGAAAGACGATTCAACTACTGAAGCGCATTCGGAAAGAGACAGACTCGATCGTTATTACCGGCGGCGAGCCGACGCTGCGAGCCGATATCGAGGAATTGACCGAGGCGGCGAGGTTCGAATGCAAGTACCGCTCGCTACTGCTGATCACCAATGGGACACTGCTGGATCGCAAGCCGCGAATCTTGCGAGCGGTCACGGGGTTAGTGGTGAGCCTGGATGCGCTGGCGACTGATCCGACCAATCCGCTCTCCAAGCCGGCGGCGCTGCCGAAAGTGCTGGAAAACCTGCAACTGGCAAAGGAGCTGCTGGGCAGCCCGCGGCGCATCACCATCAGCACGGTGATCGAGCAATGGAACGTAGGTGAAGTCGAGCGGCTGCTGGATTGGTGCGGGGAACAAGGCTTCGTTTTTGCGGCGCAATCCGCGCAGATGGAGAAAATGCCGAATCTGGCGCTGCTGCAAAATCCGCAGTACCAGGCGCTGGTAGACAAAATCATCGAACGGCGGCGCAAAGGCGCCCAGCCGATCAACGGCACGCCGCGAACGATTGAGACGCTGCTTCGATTCGGCAGCTTCGAGTGCTACCCAACCATGTTTCCCCGGGTGTACCCGAATGGCGACGTTTTCTATCCCTGCGAGCCGTTGCGCAAGGTTGCAGGAAACTTGTTGCGCGACGGTTCGTTGAAGAAAATATTCGCGCGCGGGAAGAAGATTTACGGAGACATTCCGCCGTGCCAGGGAATTTGCTACTTGTTCGGAAACGTGCTTTCGCATTATTACGTGAATGACTTTTGGGGTCTGGCGGGAGATTTTATTCGTTGATTGCCGTCTGCGTGACATTGTGGCCGAAGAATTAAAGAGAAAGGATTTAACGCAGAGATCTCAGAGAGAATACGCAGAGGGCACGGAGACTACTCGCAAAAACTGGGAGCTTATTTCTTTAGTTGAGGTCAGCGATTTTTTTGTCGAGGTGGGCGAGAGCGGCTTCGAGCGACTTGCGGTGGTTGGGATGAGTGGCGGACGCAAGGTCGTTGGCAATGCGAGTCCGCGATAACTGAAGATCTTTGCGCGATTGTTCGCGCATGAGTTGTTCAGGAGTCTTCTGTCCTCCACCTCCTTTTTGTTTGGGCTCTTCCGTCTCTGCGACCTGCGCTTCGACGTCCTTGCTTTCCCACCCACGTGCCATAGCTATAGTTTGCCACACTTTGGCCGAACCGTGCGCGATTCAAACAAGAAAGTTGCGAGGAATAATTAAGCGCCAGCCGCGCGGCGTTGGGGAAGGACGGGAAGAGCAGGGCGCATCACGCTGCGGATGGTGGTCTCTGCAACGCGCGCGAGGTGCTCGGCGAAAACTCCGCGATAGACAAATACTGCTGTTTTGCCTGCCCAGTTGACGCGCAGGAACCAGCGGCCATGGGATTCTTCGGCTTGTGCGGACGTGATTTCGACGACGGGAATTTCCAGAGCAGATTCGAGACGAGCGTCACGCACGGAAATCTGTTTGTCACCAACGAAAAGCTGCGCGTCAAAGGAGGGCCCTTCTCCCAGCTTGAAACGCCCACCGTTAACGACAACCAAAGCGCCCAATTCGCGGGCCTTGTCACCGGTGATGACATCCGGCTCGGCCGGAGGCAGAAGGATTGTGGTGATGAACATGGCCAGCCCGACGATGGCGGGAACGAAGCTGCTTCCGAAGCCGAGCGGGAGAATCACCAGGGCTGCTCCGGCGATTCCCAAGAAAATGCGGAAGAACATCCAAGAGCGCGGGTTGCGCCGCAGGTGCGCCACTTTGGGCACGATCAGCACGAGAGCAAAGAGCGCTCCGATCGCAGCATTGTGCAGCTTGCCGCTGGATGCCTGCTGCTGCGATTGCGGGCTGGAAGTATTGCTCATTGATGCTCGACCATTCAGGGATGCAAACCCTTGATTTCGCGCAAGCGAGCAAAGGCGCGCCGCACGTGAGGAATGGTGATGGAGCCGCCGACGATCAGCGCCACGTTGAGCGCGTCAATCACTTCTTCGCGCTTCCAGCCTTCCTCGCCGCAGCGAACCAGGTGATAGGTAATGCAATCGTCGCAGCGCAACACAGCGGAGGCGACCAATCCCAGTAATTCTTTCGTTTTGGTGCCAAGCGGGCCGGGCTCGTAGGCCTGGTGGTCCAGCGCGAAGAAACGCTTCATCCCCAGATGGCCGCAACCGAGAATTTCTTCGTTCAGATCGTCGCGAAATTTTTGAAAATCTTCCAGGCGATCCGCCATGCTTCCTCCGGGGAACTAAATTCAAGCGCACCAACCCTGCCCGTTATTATGGACCAACTCCGGCCGTCGCGTTAGGGCACGCACCACCTGGCACATAACTCAGGGCACGTAACCCTGGCCACGGAGCACTTTTCCGGGAAGCGCGCCGGTCATCATGGTCTGGTCGATGACCGGCACGCCATTCACGAGGACGTAATCCATCCCTTGCGACAATTGATTGGGAGATTCGAACGTCGCGACGTCGTGAATCGCCGCGGGATCGAAGATGACAATGTCCGCGCACATACCTGCCTTCAACACACCGCGGTCCGTCAGGCGCATCCGTTGCGCCGGCAAGGCCGTAAATTTGCGGATGGCGTCTTCGAGAGTCAGCATGTGTTCCTCGCGGACGTATTTGCGAAGGATGCGCGGGAACGTGCCGTACGCGCGCGGATGAGGATGCTCCCGTCCGAGGATGCCTTCGGGCGAAGTGCCGGAGGAGTCGTTATCGACGGAGACCCAGGGCTGCTGGAGAGCGAGGGAAACGTCCGGCTCCGACATTCCGAAGACGGCCACGGAAGTGAGTCCATGATCTTCGATGAGCAGGTCGAAGAGCGCATCCATCGGCTCCTTGTTCCAAAGTTTTGCGATCTGCGACAGCGTCTTGCCTTGCAATGGAAGCAGCTGAGAATTGTGTACCACGCCGACGAGGACTGCTTCGGGACCGGGGATCTCCTGCCATTCGTTGTCCCACTTATCCGAGGGAGTAAGCATATCTGTACGGATGCGCGCGCGCGTTGCGGGATCCTTCAAGCGTTCGATGAGCTTGGCGTTGCCGCCGTCGTGCGCCCAAGCGGGAATGAAAGCGGAAAAGTCGTTGAACCAGGCGGTGTAGGCGTATGTGTCCGCGGTGACGTCAAGGCCTTGCGCTCTCGCGGAGTTAATCTTGGCAACGACTTCCGGCATGTGTCCCCAGCTTGGTTTCCCGCCGACTTTCAGATGCCAAATTTCAACGGGGATGCGGGCTTCACGCCCGATGCGCAGCGCTTCGTCGATAGCGGCCAAAATGCCGGTGCCTTCATTGCGCATGTGCGTGGCGTAGATGCCGCCGAATCTGGAGGCTTCTGCGGCGAGGGCGATTAGTTCCTCGGTTTTGGCATAGGGAGCGGGGGCGTATTCGAGAGAAGTGGAAACTCCAACGGCGCCGTCGCGCATCGCTTGGCGCACGATTTCCCTCATTTGCTCGAGTTGCCCGAGCGTGGGCTGAACGTCGTTGTCGCCGAGCACCATGCGCCGGACGCGCGTGGCGCCCACGTAACTGGCAATGTTGATCCCGGTATGCTGCTTTTCGAGCCGCGAAAAGTACTCGCGAAATGTCCGCCAGTCAACGTGAATGCGATAGTGATCGTATTGTTCCTGGTCTGCTTTAAGAATGGCGTCCTTCAGTGGGGCGATCGATTCGCCCTCGCCGGTGATTTCCGTGGTGATTCCTTGATAGATCTTGGAAGGCAAGCGCGGATCGACAAGGATTGTGTATTCCGATTGCCCGAGCATGTCGATGAAGCCGGGAGCGACGACCTGGCCGCGCGCGTCGATAGTGCGGGAGCGCGCCGCGTCATGAAGATTCCCGATGGCGGCAATCTTTCCGTCGCGAATAGCAAGATCGCCCGAATACCAGGGCGAGCCTGTGCCATCGATGATGTGGCCGTTAGTGATGACGATGTCGTAAGGTTGCTCCGTGCTCTTGGATTCGACGGGAACGGTACTGAAGAGCAAGACCACGGATAAGAAGATGGACTTCCATCGATGGAAATTACCGTTCGTCATCGTCTGCTCCTCGCTTTGCACGCGACAAAGGCCATTCAGAGGTTCAAACACAGCGGGCATTCTACTCTGGAATTGCCAGCAGAGCAGGAGGGGCCGCCCCGACCTGGTCGAGGCGCTTCTTACGTCTGCTAGAATGAATGAGATCAGTCCAGCAGCAGGCCCAGCAATTCTTTCGCACACACTGGCCACGGGGAACAGACCTGTTATGACGGAGTATCACAATGCACGAGGCACTACAAAAGGAAATCGCTACCTACGAAAAGGGCACGCCAAAATCTGCCGCCGCGCACAAGCGGGCCCTCGAACGCATTCCGCTTGGCGTTGCCAGTAACTATCGCCACTACGAACCCTATCCGCTCTTCGTGAAGGATGGAAAGGGCAGCCGCATTCACGACGTTGACGGCAACGAATACATCGACCACAACTTGTGTTTCGGCGCGCTGATGGCGGGCCATTGCCATCCTGCCGTCGTGAAAGCCGTCGAACAGAAGCTGCACGAAGGAACGACTTTCGGCATGCCGCATGACCAGGAATGGGAACTCGCGGAAGAAATTTGCAAGCGCTATCCGGTAGAGAGGGTGCGCTTCGGCTCCAGCGGCACGGAAGTCACCATGCACGCCTGCCGCATCGCCCGAGCCGCAACTGGCCGCGACAAAATCCTGAAGTTCGAAGGCTCGTACCACGGATTGCATGACACCGCGCTCGTCAGCGTCAAACCCAAGGCGGAAGACTATGGCGATCCGGATGCGCCCACTTCCGTTCCGGGCGGCGGTGGCGTGCCGAAGGCCTCCCTTGCCAACGTGGTCGTCGCGGCTTTTAATAATCTCCCCAGCGTCGAACGCCGCTTCAGGGAAAATCCCGGCCAAATCGCCGCCATCATTCTCGAGCCCATTATGATGAACGTCGGACTGTGTTTGCCGCAGCCTGGGTTCCTGCAAGGGCTGCGCGACATTTGCACCAAGAACGGCGCGTTGCTCATCTTCGACGAGGTCAAGACCGGCGCAAAACTTGCCTGGGGAGGCGCCAGCGAATTCTTCGGCGTGAAGCCGGACATGATTTGCCTCGCCAAGTCCATCGGTGGCGGCTTGCCGCTCGGAGCCTTCGGCGCAAGCCGCACTGTGATGGATTTGATCTCGCAGCACAAAGTCTTTCACGGCGGCACTTACAATACCAACCGCGTCGCGATGTCTGCCGGTCTCGCGACGTTCCGCGAAGTCCTCACGCGGGAAAACTATGCGCATGTGGACAAACTCAGCAAGAAACTGACCGAAGGGTATCGCGCCATCGTCAAAAAGTCCGGGCTTCAAGCCTACGTCGTCAGTGCAGGCGTAAACGGCGCGCTGATGCTTTATCCGCGGGAAATTCGCAACTACCGCGACTGGACCAAGATTGACGTCGATCTCTGGCGCCACTATTGGTTCGGCATGGTCAATCGCGGTGTGCTGGCTCAGCCGTATTGGTGGGATGAACAGTGGACCATCTCCGTTCAGCACACCGAAGCGGACGTTGACAAGCATCTCGCAGTGTTCGAGGAAGTCGCACCTGCGCTTACAAAGGCCCAGCAGGAGCGCGGTGCGGCATTCGTCGGTGCGGCTGGGCACTAGTCCGGCGTGCACTATCCTTAGGAGAAAACGCCGTTGGCGAACGAAGGCACCACTGCGCCGTCAGCACCCGTGGCACAAGAAGCGCCGCACTTGCGCCGCGTCCTGGGCCGTTGGGACCTCGTTCTGCTTTTTGTCGTCGCGGTTTTCAATCTTAACGTTGTTCCATCTATCGCTGCCAATGGCGGAGTAACAGTTTGGCTATGGATCATTTCGCTTTTGCTTTTTTTCTGGCCACAGGGCATTGCTGTGGTTGAGCTTGCGCATCGCTACCCAGGCGAAGGCGGGGTGTACTTGTGGGCCAAGGAGGTTTTCGGCGACTTCCACGGTTTTCTCTCCGGCTGGTGTTATTGGACCAACAACATGATGTACGTTCCCACCGTCATGCTGTACTTCGTCGGCGTGTTCGTGTTTGTTCTTGGAGCCGGCCATGAATCCCTCGCGGACAACAAATCCTTCGCGTTAACGGCTTCCTTGATCTTGTTAGTGCTGCTGGTGGTCCTAAACATTGTTGGCCTCGGCGTCGGTAAGTGGGTGAACAATCTCGGCGCGATTGGCACTTTTGTCGCCGCGGCTGTCCTTATCGGCTTGGGAACTGTGATCTGGCTGCGTTTCGGCACGTCCGTGACGGCGGCGGATTTCCGTATTCCCGCAAGCCCTGGTTTCGTCTTGAATTCCTTCGGCGTGATTTGTTTCGGCCTCGTGGGTTTGGAACTCGCTTCGGTGATGGGCGACGAGATCGAGAGTCCGCGAAAAACTCTTCCCGGGGCCGTCGCCTGGGGCGGTCTCCTATCCGGTTTGCTTTACGTTGGGGCGACGCTGACGTTGCTCATCGCCGTAAAAAAGAGCGACATCAGCGTACTCCAAGGCATAGTGCAAGCTGTCGGCAACATGGCCAGCCGTGTTGGCGCCGTCTGGATCATTGCGCCCTTTGCGTTTCTCCTGAGCATTTCAATCGCTGGAATCGGTTCCGCCTGGCTTGGCGGCTCGGCTCGCATTCCTTTTGTTGCCGGCCTCGATTCCTATATGCCCGACTGGATGGCCAAAATTCACCCGAAGTATGCCACGCCGTATGCGGCATTGATTGTTCACGCTGCCGTTTCGCTTGTTCTCGTGGTGATCAACTTCTCGCTTTCCGGCGCGGGCGTGCAGGAGACGTTTCAGAAATTGCTCTCGCTCGCCGTCGTGCTTCAATTGATCCCTTTTCTGTACCTGTTCGGCGTGCTGATGAAAATTGCTTCCAGCGATTCTTTCGTAAAGGGCCGTTACGGCAAGACCACGCTGACACTAGCCGGCTTCAGTGGATTCACCACCACGGGCTTGGGAATTGCCCTGGCATTTTTTCCGACGCAGCAGATTAAGTCGCTCTTGTCTTACGAGATCTGGATGTTTGGAGGCACGCTCTTATTCGTCGGCCTCGCGGCGTTTTTGTTTTTCATCTACGGCAGGCGCAAGGCCGCACGCAAGTTGGCGGCGGCGCCTGCGTCAGTGTTGTGAACGGAATTTGGGAGGCAGTTATGTCGAGCACTGCGAAAACAATCATTCGAACTTACGACAACTACATCAACGGTCAGTGGGTCAAAAGTTCTTCCGGCGAAATGTTTCCCGTTTACGATCCTTCCACCGAAGAAATGATCGCCCAGGTTTCATCGGGTACAGCCGCCGACGTCCATAGCGCCGTCAAGGCCGCGCGCGCCGCGTTTGATTCCGGTCCGTGGCGCCAGACCACCGCCGCCGATCGCGGCCGCATCCTTTATAAACTGGCGGAGAAAATTCGCGCCAACGCCGCGCAACTTGCCGAACTGGAATGCCGCAATTCCGGCAAGCCCATCGTTGAAGCCGAGTACGACATCGCCGACGCCGCAACTTGTTTTGAATACTACGCCGGCCTCGCGAACAAAGTTCTCGGGCACGTCAATCCCGTTCCCGCGAATGCACTGAGTTTTACTTTGCGTGAACCTGTCGGCGTTGCAGGCCAGATCATTCCTTGGAATTATCCGCTAGTGATGGCTTCTTGGAAGCTCGCTCCGGCCATTGCTGCGGGCTGCACCTGTGTCCTTAAGCCCGCTGAGCAAACGCCGCTCACTGTGATGGAAGTCGCCAGCTGGTCTGAAGAATTGGGTTTCCCACCTGGCGTCGTCAACATCGTCAACGGTTTTGGCGAAACCACTGGAGCCGCGCTCGTAGCGCATCCCGGCGTGGACAAAATTGCCTTTACCGGCAGCGCCGCCGTCGGGAAAATGATCGTCAAGAGCGCCGCCGACACGCTCAAGCGCGTCACGCTGGAGCTCGGCGGCAAGTCTCCCAATATTTTCTTCGATGGCGCAGATTGGGAAGCCGCCGTCGACGGCGCGCTCTTCGGCGTCTTCATCAATCAGGGCGAAGTTTGTTCCGCCGGGAGCCGCATTCTCGTCGAAAAGAAAATCTACTCGAAATTCCTCGAAGCTATGACCGAAAAAGCCAAGCGCATCAAACTTGGCGCACCACTCGAGCGCGAAACGAAAATGGGGCCGCTCGTCAGCAAGGAGCAATACGATCGCGTCAGCTCCTACGTCGAACTCGGCAAGAAGGAAGCGAAAGTGGCCATCGGCGGCGGGCGACCAAAACAATTCAGCAAGGGCTTCTACGTTGAGCCGACTATTTTCTACGACGTGGACAACTCAGCGCGCATCTCCCGCGAAGAGATTTTCGGCCCGGTGGCTTCCGTGATTCCGTTCGAAGGCGAACCGGACGCCATTCGCATCGCCAACGACACGCCTTATGGCCTCGCCGCGGCCGTTTGGACACGCGACATTTATAAAGCTTTCCGCGTTGTCAAATCGCTGCGCGCCGGAATCGTCTGGGTCAATCACATGCAACCGACTTACGTCGAAGCGCCCTGGGGCGGCTACAAGCAGTCCGGCTTTGGCCGCGAGCTAGGCCCCTGGGGCCTTGAGGAATATCTCGAAACCAAACAGGTGTTTGTCAATCTCGACGAAACGCCGATCGGATGGTATTAGATCTAATAGTAAGGAAAACAAAAATGTCTACGATTCAGATTCGCAGCGAAATACCCGGACCCAAGTCACGCGCTTTGATGGCGCGACGCGAAGGCGCCATTCCGCGCGGACCTTCGAATGCCACGCTCGTTTTCGCTGCGCGCGCCGATGGCGCCGTCATCGAGGACGTCGACGGTAATCGCTATCTCGATTTTGCCGGCGGTATCGGCTGCCTCAACATCGGTCATCGCTCCTGCCGCGTGATCTCCGCGATCCGCGAGCAGCTCGGGAAGCATTTGCATCTTTGTTTCGCCGTCACTCCCTACGAAGGCTATGTCGCCGTCGCCGAAAAGCTCAACGCGTTGGCTCCCGGCAATTTCCCGAAGAAAACCATTCTTTTAAATTCCGGCGCCGAGGCCATCGAAAACTCCATCAAGATCGCCCGCGCTTACACTAAGCGCCCCGCCGTCATTTGTTTCGAGGACGCCTTCCACGGCCGCACCCTGCTCACCATGTCGCTCACCAGCAAAACGCATCCTTATAAAGCCGGGTTCGAGCCTTTCGCCAGCGAAATCTACCGCATTCCTTTTGCCTATCCCTACCGCGGCGAAAAGGGTGCCACCGCGGAAACTTTCGCTCATCATCTCGAAGATGCCTTCAAGCGTTCCGTAGCTCCCGAATCCGTCGCCGCCGTGATCGCCGAGCCCGTCCTCGGTGAAGGCGGTTTTGTCGTTCCGCCGCGCGACTACTTCAAGCTGCTGCAAAATATCTGCCGGAAGCACGGCATTCTCTTTATCGCCGACGAAGTGCAGTCTGGCTTCGCCCGCACCGGCAAATGGTTTGCCTCCGAACATTTCGGCATTGAGCCTGATCTGATCACCATGGCGAAATCCCTCGGCGGCGGCATGCCTATCGCCGCGGTCACCGGCCGCGCGGAAATCATGGACGCTCCCGGCGTTGGCTCACTCGGCGGCACTTACTGCGGACATCCGCTGTCGTGCGCCGCCGCGCTTGCCGCCATCGAGACCATCGAGGAGGACGGTCTCCTCGCGCGTTCCACCGCCATCGGCAAACTTTTTGAAGAGCGCGCCCGAAGCTGGCAGAAAAAATGGCTCCTGGTCGGCGACGTTCGCGGCCTGGGCGGCATGTGCGCCATCGAACTGGTGCGCAACGCGCAGACCCGCGAGCCTGCGGACACCGAAACCAAAGCCATCGCCAAATATTGCTATGAGCACGGCCTAATTACCATCACCGCCGGAACTTTCAACAATGTGATTCGCATTCTCGTTCCGCTCGTGGTCACTGACGAGCAGTTCGCTGAAGGCCTCGGCGTTATCGAAGCGGCGCTTGCTTCCGTCGCAGAGCACAAGCAACCTGCGCTTCCCACGCGTAGCGGGACGCACACTCTTGCCCGGCGCTGTTAGAATTGGGAGTCGACCATGCAAAACACCGTCACAAAAATGGAAAGCCCAACCACCCAGCTCAAGGACCCCCGGCTTTTCCGCGAAGCTTGTTATGTCAACGGGCAATGGGTCCAGGCAGCTTCGGGCCAATCGCTCAACGTAGATAATCCCGCCACCGGCGAAATCATCGGCACTGTCCCAAAGCTGAGCGCCGCCGAAACTCGCCAGGCCATCGAAGCCGCCAATCGCGCCTTCCCCGCCTGGAGCAAAAAAACCGCCAAGGAGCGCGCCGCCATTCTTCGCCGCTGGTTCGACCTCATGATGGCGAATCAAGACGACCTCGCCCGCCTCATGACTCTGGAGCAGGGCAAACCTCTCGCCGAATCAAAAGGAGAAGTCGCCTACGCCGCCGCGTTCCTCGAATGGTTTGGCGAAGAAGCCAAGCGCATCTACGGAGACACCATTCCGCAGCATCAAGCGGACAAGCGCATTGTCGTCATTAAGCAGCCCATCGGAGTCGTCGCGTGCATCACGCCATGGAATTTTCCGCTGGCGATGATCACGCGCAAAGCCGGCCCTGCCATCGGCGCGGGTTGCACCGTTGTGCTGAAGCCCGCTTCGCAGACTCCCTTTTCCGCCCTCGCCCTCGCGGAGTTGGCTGAGCGCGCCGGACTCCCCAAAGGCGTGCTCAACATCGTCACCGGATCTGCAACGGAAATTGGCGCTGAACTGACGTCCAACCCAACAGTCCGCAAGCTCTCGTTCACCGGCTCGACGGAGATCGGCAAAATCCTCATGGCCCAGTGCGCAGGCACCGTCAAGAAACTTTCACTGGAACTCGGCGGCAACGCGCCCTTCATCGTCTTCGACGACGCCGACCTGGACGCCGCCGTCGAAGGCGCCATCGCTTCGAAGTACCGCAACACTGGCCAGACCTGCGTGTGTACGAACCGTCTGCTCGTGCAGGACTCCGTGTACGACGTTTTCGCCTCCAAGCTTGCCGTCGCGGTCAAGGCGTTGAAGCCCGCTCCCGGCCTCGAAGCCGGCGCCACGCAAGGCCCCCTCATTGACGACGCCGCCGTTCAAAAAGTCGAAAGCCACATTCGCGACGCGCAGTCGAAGGGAGCAAAAGTCCTCGTCGGCGGCCATCGCCACGCTCTCGGCGGCCGCTTCTTTGAGCCCACCGTGCTCACCGCTGTGACTCCGCAAATGTCCGTTGCGCGTGAAGAAACTTTTGGTCCCGTCGCCCCGCTCTTCCGCTTCAAGACCGAAGCTGAAGCCATCACCCTCGCCAACGACACCGAATTCGGCCTCGCAGCGTATTTCTACGGCCGCGATATCGCCCGCGTTTGGCGCGTCGCCGAAGCCCTCGAATACGGCATCGTCGGCATCAACAGCGGCCTCATCTCGACGGAAGTCGCACCCTTCGGCGGCGTAAAGGAATCCGGCATCGGCCGCGAGGGCTCCAAATACGGCATCGACGAATTCGTCGAAATCAAATATATGTGCTTCGGCGGCATCTCCGCCTAACGGACCAAAAGGCAGGCTGCTCGACGCCTACCCCATCCCCGCCATCACGCCGTGCATATAAGCAAAGCTGCCGATAACGCCCGGCATGGGATCGTCGGCATGAATCTCATACTCCAGATCCACGAAGCCCTTGTACTTGATCGCACCAAGGGCCTCAAAAATTTTCTTCACCGGCATGATGCCCTCTCCCACCGCCACCTGGCTCTCTTTGCTCTGGAAGCTCGTGAGGTCTTTCATGTGCACGTTAAACAGCCGCGCACCCACCTCGTGAATCGCCTGCACGACCTCCGTGCCTGCGCGAACCGTATGCCCAACGTCGATACAGCACCCCATGCGCGGATCCATACCCTTCACCGCCTTCAGTACATCCAGCGGCGAATGCCATAGTTTATCTTCCGGCCCGTGGTTGTGGATCGCGAAGCGGATATCGTACTCCTTCACGAACTTCTCAATCCTCGGAAGCGTCTCCGGCGCCGGGTCTCCTGCGACAATCACGCCAATCCCTGCGCGCTTGCAGTATTCGAACTTGCTGCGGATGTCCGCATCTTCATCTTTCGGAAAATAAATCGTTCCCGCGGCATGAAGCTTGGTGCCCGCCGCGGCATAGTCCGCCAGCGCGGTTGCCTCCGCCTGCGGTTCCATCGGCAGATGATCTTTGACGTCCTTCGCATTCAGCGCCAGCACGTTGAGCTGCTTCAGGAAGCCGATCATCTGCGTTCGGTTGAAGTTGCGAAACGTGTAGCTGGCTACGCCTAGCTGAATCGCCCATCCTTCGTCGGCCCGCCGTCCCGCTGCCGCTGCAAATATATTCTTCGAAGCAGCGAACGTTGCCGCAACCAGCGCACCGGAGCGAACGAAATCGCGGCGTGAGAAAATGCCTTCCATTTGCATTTCATCACGCCGCTCGCGTTGCCAGCTCTTAGACATGCGGCGCCCAGCCCTTCTCGTACTCGCGCCCCCACATCTTCATCGCTTCCTCATCGCCCAGGATTCGCCCATCTTTCGGGTCGAGTTGCAATTCTCGGTTCACTTCCCACGCGATGTTTGAAAGCTGCAGCATCGTCACGGCCACGTTGCCGACGGCGATCGGTGCGTTCAGTTTCTCGCCACTCCGGATTCCTGCAATGAAGTTCGCGAAGTGCCTGTCTGTCATGGAATCGGCTCCGCGCAGGTCCGCAGACGACGTCGTGCTGCCGGCTTTGAACTCGTTCGTCCTATTCCCTTTGAGGTCGTAGATTTCGTAGCCGTCGCGATCCATGACTACCGTTCCGGTCGTTCCCATGATGGCCGAGCCGCGGTCGCGGCCGTAACACTTCATTCCCTGGCAGCACGTGCCTTCCCACATAAGCATTTTGTCTTCGTATTCAAAGCTCGTCATCAGCGTGTCATAAAACTGCCAGTCGTCTTTGAAGTGATATCTGCCGCCTGACGCCGTAACCCGCTTTGGATAGTCCACTCCCAGCGCCCACCGGCACACATCCACTTCGTGCGTTCCATTATTCAGCGTTTCGCCGGTCCCATAATTTCTGAACCAGTGCCAGTTGTAAGGATGCACGTTGTCTCTGTAAGGACGGCGCGGCGCCGGACCCTGCCACAGGTCCCAATCCAGTTGTGCCGGTACGGGCGCTTCTTTGCCGGTGCCGATGGACTTCCTCACGTTGCTGTACCACGCTTTCGCCAGGTACGGCCTGCCGATGATCCCTGCGTGAATCTTGTCCACGATCTCCGTGGTGTGCGGCGAAGAGCGCTGCTGGGTGCCCATCTGCACCAGCTTTCCATATTTCTGCTGCGCCTGTACCAGCATCGCACCTTCAGCCGGATTGTGGCTGCAGGGCTTTTCCACGTAGACGTGTTTGCCCGCCTGCAAACCGGCGATGGCCATCGGCGTATGCCAATGGTCGGGAGTCGCAATTGTGATGGCGTCGACGTCCTTCTGTGCGAGGATCGCGCGAAAGTCTTTCTCCGCCGTCGCCGCTTCGCCCATCTCGCGCTCCGTGGCATCGGCGAACTTTTTCAGGATGTTGCCGTCCACGTCGCAGACGTGCGAGATGCGCGCGGCGCTCTTGTTCGCCTTCAGCGAAGAAAGATGAGCGTACCCGCGCCCATTCAGCCCGATCACCGCAAAGTTGAGCCGGTCGTTGGCGCCCACGATCCGCTCATAGCTTTTCGCCGTCGTTCCCACGGCCAGCCCCGCCGCTCCCACCGCCAATGTATCCAGAAACTCACGTCGTGTAACCATCGTCTTCCTTCCTCACTTCTGGCGGCCCTTGCTGCTCCGCCGCCACCCGACAGCATAGCCCGCAAACCCCACGAAATTCCAGCCTTCCCCCTCACCGCCGTCATTCCGACTGGCATGCTATACGCAAAGGCAACCCGATGGTATCGGCGTTCATGGAATCGTATCAGCTGGACACACCGCAGAAGTGCGTCCGGTTACAGGCCGCGGACCTTTGGGCCTATGAGCTAGGACACCACTTTGATGTGATTCGCCTGGCGAAAAAGAAGCCTCGTTGGCCATTTCAGCAGTTCGTGGAGATGGGGTTGAACTACGAATTTGCCCACGACTTCATAATCTATCGAGATAAGAATGGAAAACATGGCCTCGGGCTAATGTCCCGTGTGCAGCAGTGGCACGAAATTGCTTTGTACGAACCAGGCTATGTCGATCGGAATTCGTTTCGCACTGAGGAAGGCCGGGCGGCCTGGACGTTAAAATCTTAAGCTGAATTTGGATGCCCTGCCCTCGGTTTTGTAGGGCGAGGCTTTTGACGTTGCTTCTTTCCGCTAGCCTCCCGTGCTATCCCACAACATCCAAAGCACTTAAAGTAATCCTTAATATATGTTACCAATGTGGTATAATGATCTCGTTGATCCGGCACGCTCCGCCAGCCTGCCCACCGTAGGAGGGTGCCCCTAAGTCACGCTCGTCCCGCGCGCAGTTCTTCCAACGCCTTCAGTACCTTTGCGCTTGCCTCCACGCCGTCGGACCTATCCTCCTAAGTCCTTTCCCGTCATATCGTTTTACCGACCCCCACCCTCTAACCCCTTTGGAATCATATCGTTTCAAAGAGCGTGCGGGGAGGGGGCCGTCCCGAGTTCCTTTGTCTTAAGTCCTTTCCCTGCCACACATCCGAGACCCCCTGTGGGACCTCGGATGCTTCGGCTTTCCGGCTATTTATTGATGTCGTCCTTCGCTTCGAGGCGTTTCAGCAGCGGCTGGAGAAATGGCTTCGTCGCATCCGGCGCTGCGCTGATTGCCTGCGTCATTTCTTTGGCTGCCGTCGGGAAGTCGCCCGAGTTCGACGAGATGCGCGCGAGCGCCAGGTGGCTCACCCAATGATTCGCATCCTTCTTCGGCACTTGCGGGTACAGCTCGAAAGCGCGCTTGGCGTTTCCCGTTCGTTGCAGGCCGCGCGCGTAAACATAGAGCTGGACGGCAGTGGCTTTGTCGAAGGCGCTAGCGAGCACTTTCGCTGCTTCATCTTTTCGCCCCATGGCGTCGAGAATGCGCGATTTGGTCTCATAATTCTCGAACCGCGCTTCATTCTGAATCGAAGTGTCTTCCCACTTCAGCGCCTCTTCCAGGTTGTAATTGTTGTCCAGGCACCATTGCGCCGCTTCGTCGAATCCCGCCCACGTAAATCCGCCGACGCTCCGCAATTCATTCTTGATGCTCTTCAGCACGACTGCCTTCACGTCCACGGAAATGTGAAAGGGAACCGCCAGCTTCTCCCAACGCAGCGTTGCGGCCGCCGAATCCGGCTTGACTTCCTCAAACGTGTACGTGAGCGCTTCGCGGAAATCCGCGGCTTGCGGCTTCGCAGTTACACGCAACGCGTCTTCCTTCTCGTCGTAACTGAAGCTGCCCCAGGAAGTCGAATTCTTCGAGAAAATAATCGTCCATTGATCCTTGTCTGGAGTGGTGTGCAGCCCATACGTTCCCGCTGCCAGCGGTTTTCCTTCGACGCTCACCTCGTCAGAAAAAGTGATGGTCGTGTTTTCATTCGCGCCCGCGCGCCACACTTTTCCATAAGGAACCGTCTTGCCCCAAATTTCCCGCCCGCCTACTTCCGGCCGGTGATAAACAATCGTGACGTCTGTCAGCCCAATTCGCTGCGACACCGTCCCGCGCTGGCTGAGCCGCGGAATATTCAGCTCCGTCGGCTGGCTTCCATTCTTGAATTGCGCCCCCGCACTCCCCGCCAAAACGCCAAGTCCCAACAACATGGCCAAACCACACTTCCACACGTTGCGCATGATCACACCTTGCTCCTCTCCTCACAAGACAGCGATACGAATGTCTTTCTTCTCTCCGGCAGACCACCCCACTGGCGATAGACGCCCTCTCCGCAAAGGGGTGAGCAGAAATCCGCGAGGCTGTACGGGTGAATTGGGCAAATTCAGGCTAAAATGTTCCTCAAGCGTGGGGCCCGTAGCTCAGCGGTTAGAGCAGCGGACTCATAATCCGTTGGTCCCAGGTTCAAATCCTGGCGGGCCCACCAACAAAAGACTTAGGTTGGCATCTGTTTTGCACTAAAACGCCGACTGTGGTGAAAAATGTGGGGACTTCGCTTCTAAGTCCCTACTGCATTGTGTCAGCGGTATTCTGCTGCGCCTCCGCTTCTGCCAGTTCGCGCTCGACTCTGTAGCGTTCAATCTTCTTCTGTGCCTCGGCCAAATGCCGCTGGCATACGCCGCTCGCGGCACGCGCATGTCCGCGGACAGTGCCGCGGTTAAATCGTCGATGCCATCTCTATCCGGGAAAGACCCGCAGAAATCGAGGACCGCGCCATTCCCGGTCATTGGGAGGGTGATTTAATTGGTGGCACAAAGAACAGTCACATTGCGACTTTGGTGGAACGCCATTCGCGTTTTACTACGCTCGTGAAGGTGCGAAAGCAAAGACACGGCGGCCTCACATTATGCTTGCCCGCCGGCTGCATGGCAGTAATGGCGTTCCTACATTCGACCGGAGAGCTCCTTGGAGCCATTGGTGATGGTCAAGTTTTTAAAGCAATAGATAAGATTGTTGGTGAACTATTTGAGAGTGTTGAAGCTGGTACAGCAAAAGTCCGCAACAGAGCACACTTGAATTTTTATACTCTTCCTAGCGTTGCGGCGAATGCTTTTAGTACCCGTCTGCTTAGAAATTTCCAGAGATCGAACCGCGAACCTTTGCTTGACATCCAAGATACAATGTCCCTACCTCTCAATGGGGTCCTCATGTCGTCCGGTTCCAAGGCCATTTCGCCCTTCCGAGAAATCTCACAGTTGAGGTGAACGCTCATGTCTGGGAATACGGCTCATGTTCTTCGCGGGGCATCAAATGCAACATGGCTGGTTTCTAAGGCCATTAACGAGGTTTTCCCGGAGGGGAATTTGCGTAGCCCAAGCTGGGCCCCTGGCAGACTTCTTAAACGGCGCGAGCGTGCGCCGATGCCGACAGGCATCCCCAGGAGCACTCTGTCCCTATGCCCCGACTGCAATCGCGAAGCAGTGGAGGCTGTCCTCAAAGGTGAGATTGATATTGCGAATTTCCGAGAGAACCCCGGAGTTGTCGAAGCCGAGATAGTGGAAGAAGCAGGACGCATCCTCATGCGGAAGTCCTGCAAGAAACATGGTCCGTTCGAGGATGCACTCTCCAATCACCCGGACTTCTTTCGAAGGATGGAACGCCTCGCGTTCGGCAGAGACTTCGAATGCGTTGACGATTGCAATGTGCACGTTCATGGCCCAAACAGCATCAGTTCCGGTCGAGGGACGTTTTTAATCGTTGATCTAACAAATCGCTGCAACATGATGTGTTCGCCGTGTTTCATGGATGCGAATGCTTCCAGCTACGTTCACGAACTCAGCATCGAAGACATAAAGACGATTTTCAACAACGCACTTTCGTTCAAGCCTCAGCGAGAGATCAACATTCTCTTCTCAGGAGGAGAGCCTACAGTTTCACCGATTTTTCTTGATGCCGTTCGCCACGCGAAAGGCATGGGTTTCCATCGACTTCACGTTGCGACAAACGGTGTGCATTTTGCTGAGAACAGAGACTTTGCTTTGCAGGCGAAGGAAGCCGGCCTCCACGCGGTATACCTGCAATTGGATGGAGTCTCCGAGGAAAAGAACAAACATCGTGGATTGGGAAACTACATGGCAGTGAAGCAGCAAGCTTTGGAGAACATCGCTGCGGCCGGAATGCGAACGACGCTTCAAGTTACCGTGACCAACAGCGTCAACAACGACGGCCTTGGCGATATTGTCGGATTCGCGATTCAGAACATACACAAAATCCACGGTGTCGTTTTTCAGCCCATCATGTTTGCCGGCAGGGACGAGCGCGTATCCCCCGACGAGCGATACGCTCGGCGCTATCCTCTCACGCAGCTCGCCTTCGACCTGCATGAGCAGACTTCGATTGGCTGGCAGCCAATGCGGGACTGGTTCCCACTGTCAGACTTTGGGATATTCGCTCATCTGTGCGATGTCCTTAACCCTGAGGCGAAAGTAGGAAGCCTTTTCCAAGAGACGCATCCCAACCGTGGGATCTTCAGCCCCTTGCTCGTAGACACGCAGCAAAAAGCCGCGACACCGATTCCTACCTTTTTCGACTTGGAACAATTCATGCGCGACACTGTAGAAATAACGGACTCTGGAAGAGGACCGACAGCAACTAGGATCCTAGTCTCGCTTTCGATAGTCCGCAATTTCAATCAGCAGAAGGCGCCCTCGGGGTTTGGGCTCGGGGAACTTCGCCCCTTGCTTGAGGACTGTTTCTACCGTCTTGCTGGTAGCAGCAAGCATTGGTCTCAGAAAGCCTATTCGTATGGCGGACGCTGGAGAGTCATGATCGTAAACGGTATGTGGTTCCAAGACGCCTTCAATTACGATTTCTCGGGAATCTGCAATTCCACTACGCCCGTGGCAACGACTCAAGGTGAAATCAGTTTTTGCGCTTATTACGGCGGCGGTTGGCGAAAAGTTGTCGAGCATCAAAGCCGTACAGCAACACTGGCGGAATGGCATAGAACCTACGGCCGCCACGAAATCTACGCGAACGGCAAGAACGTAGACCTTGGGCAACCGGCGCAGGGCGCGGGAACCCAATTGGTCCAGATCGAACCGGAACCTCCGGCGGTTCCGACAGCCGTTGTGGGGCACTGTGACTGACGCAGCTAGCAACGGGGAAAGCAAATTCCTTGCCGATTTCCCGCGCGGATCGCACGCTCTCAGCCGCTTTCGTTGAACATGGGAAAACTCGCGTCTCGTAACTGTGGGGGAAAATGCAACTCAGTGCAACTCCGCGAATTGTGGTGAAACGATGTAAGCCAGGTCTATAAGGAGAGTTGCGGCACAAATCAGCGCCGAATCCAGCCTTAGCGAAAACGCATGTCAGGAACTCATAATCCGTTGGTCCTAGTGTTCTGTCCCATAAATAACTGGCATTAGTATTGCTGGGAATATAGGCATCTCACCTGCACAATGGAGGTGCCTATGGCGATGGGACGGCCGAAAGCGGTGTTGGTTTTGGATGCGGAGCTGCGCGAACAGCTGGAAAGCTTGGCTAACTCGCGTTCTCTTCCGGCTGGGCTCGTTCGTCGGGCCAAGATTATTTTGCTGAGCGCTTCTGGGAAGACGAACGTGGAAATTGCGCGACAACTGGAGACGAGCAAGGTCACGGTAAGTCTGTGGCGGTGCCGATTTCTCAGACAGGGGGTGTCCGGACTCTACGACGAGTTACGCCCGGGCCGCCCACGCCCGATTAGCGACGAGCGAGTGGCACAATTAGTTCGCAAGACGCTGAAGACGAAACCCAAAGCCGGAACGCACTGGAGTATCCGACAAATTGCCGACGAGACCGGAGTATCGAAATCGACGGTGCACCGCATCTGGCAAGCGTTTGGCTTGCAGCCGCATCGGCAAAAACAGTTCAAGCTTTCGAGCGATCCATTTTTTGTAGAAAAGGTACGGGATATTGTAGGGCTGTACTTGAATCCACCGGAAAATGCAGTGGTTTTGTGCGTAGATGAGAAGAGCGGAATTCAGGCGCTGGAACGCACCCAGGCCGATGTTGCCGCTGGGCTTGGGTTATGTTGAAGGAGTGACCCACGATTATCGACGCCACGGAACCACCACGCTGTTTGCGGCACTGGACACGGCGAACGGCAAGGTGCTCGCGAAATGTCGACCGCGTCACCGGCATCAGGAGTATCTGAGTTTTCTCCGGGAGATTGAGAAGAACGTGCCGAAAAACTTGGAGGTGCACATCATCGTGGATAATTACGCCACGCACAAGCATCTGCGAGTTAAACGCTGGTTTGCTACACGGCCACGGTTCCATGTGCACTTCACTCCCACCTATGCCTCCTGGCTCAATCAGGTGGAGATGTGGTTCAACCGTATTACGCAACAAGCCATTCGCCGCGGAACGTTCAGTAGCGTGAAAGACTTGGTCGAGAAAATCGATCACTACGTCCAGAATTCCAACCGCCGAGCGCAGCCGTTTGTCTGGACCGCAACGGCGGATTCAATCTTCGCTAAAGTCGAACGACTATGTGAACGTATTTACGGGACAGCACACTAGGTTCAAATCCTAGCGGGCCACCAATTTTCATCCGCAAGCGCAGTCTCGCCAGGGTTTTCTGCTGTAGGTTAATGCGCAGCAGTTTTTGCTGCCCGCGCCTCGCGCACAGCCTCGACCAGTTTTTTCGCGGCGTCAATAATTTCCTGTGCCTTCCCGGCGCGAAGCGCCGCCACATTGACAAGGTCCGCTCCCACCCCAAGAGCAAATGCACCGGCGGCGATATAACCCGCGGCGTTCGAGAGATTCACTCCGCCCGTGGGGATAAGTTCCACGCCCGGAAAAGGAGCCTTCAGAGCTTTGATGTATTTTGCGCCGCCCATGTTTTCGCAAGGGAAAATCTTGATCACGCGCGCACCTTCGAGCGACGCCATCATCAGTTCCGTGGGCGTAAGCGCGCCGGGGATGGCCAGCTTTCCATGGGCCTGGGCCGTTTTAATGACCGGCACGGACAAGCCTGGACTGACCAGAAACTCTGCTCCCGCATCCAGGCATTCCGTCGCCTGTTCAGAACGCAAGACCGTGCCGGCTCCAGTGAGCACTTTGTCTCCGTACTTGCGGACGACTTCTCGAATCACCGCCGGCGCATTCGGAACGGTCATGGTGATTTCGATCACGGAGATTCCGCCGGCGCAAATGGCATCGACCGCTTGCCGGGCTTCCTCGAAACTGGCGGCCCTCACGACGGGAACGATTCCAATTTCTCCAATCTTTTTCAAAACTCCATCGATATTCATCGTTTATCCGGTGCACTGCATGCGAGAATAAAAATTCTTTACCGGGCGATTCGCGCCGACTGCCCCTCCATCACTTGCAAAACTTCCGGCAAAGTTGCCATGCTCGTATCGCCGGGAGTGGTCATCGCCAGGGCGCCGTGCGCCGCGCCGCACTCCACGGCCCACTGCGGCTCGCGCCCCGCGAGAAAACCGTAGATCAAACCGGAAGCGAAGGAGTCTCCGCCGCCGACGCGATCCAGGATCTCGAGATTTTCCCGGCGCGTTGCTTCGTAAAATTTTCCGTTGCAATAAGCGACGGCGCCCCAATCATTCAGCGTCGCGGTGCGGGCGTTACGCAAGGTGGTCGCCACAACGGAGAGAGCAGGGAATTGTTGAATGACCTTTTCCATCATGCGCTTGAAATTAGCAGGATCGAGCTGTGAATGACTTTCGTCCAGTCCCTCGACCTTGAAGCCCAGAGCAGCGGTGAAGTCTTCTTCGTTGCCGAGCATCACGTCGACAAAGGAAGCGAGCGAGCGATTTACTTCTTGCGCTTTTGGTTTTCCTCCGATGGATTTCCAGAGCGAGCCGCGATAATTCAAATCATAAGAGACGATGGTTCCCGCGCGCTTGGCGGCCTCCATTGCTTCTCGTGCTACTTGCGGAGTTGTTTCCGACAGCGCGCAAAAAATCCCGCCGGTGTGAAACCAGCACGCGCCCTCTTTGACAAAGATTGTTTCCCAGTCGATTTGGCCGGGCTTGAGCTGAGAAATGGCCGTGTGCCCGCGATCCGAACATCCGAGAGCGGCGCGCACGCCAAACCCACGCTCGGTGAAATTCAAGCCGTTGCGGACCGTGCGGCCGACGCCGTCATATTCGACCCAGCGGACATGGCTGAGATCGACGCCGCCTTGAAGCATCAAATCTTCTACTAGGCGTCCCACGGGATTGTCGGCGAGCGCCGTGACGATGGCGGTGTTCAGGCCAAAGCAGCGGCGCAGGCCGCGCGCGACGTTGTATTCGCCGCCGCCCTCCCAGGCGCGAAATTCGCGCGTGGTGGAGACGCGGGAATCTCCAGGATCGAGGCGCAACATCACTTCGCCAAGGCTAACCAGATCCCATCGGCAACTTTCTCTCGGTTTGATCTTCATCGAATCGATGCCTCTTCCAGAGATGCAGATAAAGTTGCTTCAGACCCCAGCGCGCGTCCGGGGTCGACGAGCAGCCAGGCCGCGGCGCCAAGCACCGACAAACCCGCAGCAACAAGAAAGGAAGTGGTCCAGCCAAACCGCGCTGCAATGGCCGGTGTGAGCGAGGCGGTGAGAGCGCCTCCGAATTGATTGCCCATGTTCATGAAGCCAGAAACGGAGCCTGAAGAACCGGAAGCAATGTCAGCGGTAACCGACCAGAAGGAGCTTTGCGAAAGATAAAGCGCGCCTGCGCCGCCGGCAAGAACAACGCTGGCCAGGCGAGCGCTTTGTACCTGCGAACCAAACGTAAGAAAGACGGCGGTCAAGAGAAACGCAAAAACGGCGATGCCGCATCGCCCGAAACGTTTTCCGCGCAGCTTTGTGAACTTATCGCTGATCGCGCCGCCCAGCGGGCTGCACGCGGCCATGGAAAGAAAAAGCAGTGTCGTATAAGAGGCGCTGGCCCTTAAATTCAGCCCGCGCACTTTCGCAAGATAAATAAAGAACCAGGTAAAAAAAATCCAAGCGACATAGCCGAAACAGAAATAGGCAAGTGTAACGGCCCAGACATTTTTCGACGAGAGGATGGTACTCCACGGAATGCGATCATCGTTGCCGATAACACTGCGATTCGAATCGCCGGCTGCGCCGGAGGGAGGCGAAGATACAACCGTTCGTCCCGCCTGAATGTGCTGCAACTCCGCAGGCGAGACACGAGAGTGCAGTTCGGGGGCGTCCCGCGCAATCACGTACCAGCTTGCCCCGGCGGCCAATCCGATGATGGCGCTTATCCAGAAGGACCACCGCCAGCCATAGTGAACCATAATGTAGGTGATGAGAAACGGCGTGGAGCCCGCACCGACGCCGACGCCGGCAAAAATCAAACCGTTGGCGATTCCCCGCTCCTGAGACGGAATCCAACGGGAGACGAATTGGTTAGAAGCGGGGAAAAGAACAGCCTCCCCGGCACCCAAAAGAAATCGTGCCGCCGCAAGAACCAAAACCGCAGAAACGATCGAAGCGGGAACGGCGGCAGTCAGGGAAGTGAAAATGCCCCACCACAGAACGCCGACAGTGAGCACGCGGCGCGAACCGAGACGATCAGCCAACCACCCTCCGACGGTTTGGAATAGCGCGTACCCGATCAAGAAGGCACTGGTCAGCGAGCCAAGCTGAACATTGGTGAGATGGAATTCGGCGGCAATGAAGCTTCCGGCAATCGATAAATTGATGCGGTCGAGGTACGCGACGGCACTCAGGATGAAAAGCCAGAAAATGAGAAACCAGCGCACGCGGCTCTGCGAACGATCAGCCATAAGGGCTCCTGCGATGCGAAGGGATTGCGGACATGCCCCGGCTCCGCGAAAGAGTTATCACGCAACTTGCGAAAAATGGGCCTGCTTCGATCACGCGGCGTGTGATTTCAGGACCTTCCCTAATTCCTGAGCAATAATCTTTTCTTCCCCTGGTTGCAACATGAAGGAATTCATCGACAGGACTTCGCCGTGCTCCCCGGAAGCAAGAACAATGGACGGTTTGCCACTGCGCAAAGCCGCCGCGGCTTCGCGGGGGGTAAGCGCAATTCGGGCAGAATCCCACTTGATGTGCATGTGCGGAACATGGTTGGCGATTTCCGGAGCCGGAAAGGAAGTTGTGACCCCCGGAATCCTGGTGATTTGACCCGAAATATAATCGAGGCGGCGTTGCCATTCCTTGTTCAGGGCGTCGTGATCTTCCTTCAAATAAGATTCCAGGGCCTTGACCATGCCGACGATTTCTTCCTTACCCACTTTTTGGCTGCGGCCGAGGGTGTCTTCGTGCGGACTGTTGTTGAGCAGAGCATAGGCGACCAGATCTTTTTTGCCGATGAGCAGGCCGGCGCATTGCGGCCCGCGAATCGCTTTTCCACCGCTGAAAGCGATGAGGTCGTAGCCCATGTTCGCGAAATCCCACAAACGTGAGACGGGAGGCGTATCGGCCGCAGCGTCAATGAATGCGGGAATCTGATTTTCGTGAGCGAGTTTGACCCATTCTTCGGCCTTGATCTGGCCTTCGTTATCCGCGAAGTTTGTGAAGTGCATCATGGCGGTCTGCGGGTTGATAGCCTTCTTCAGGTCTTCGCGCGATTCGATGACCACGAGCTTTACACCCGTGGAGCGCAACTGATGGTCGAAGGGATTGCGGTGCGACTTCTGAATAATGACTTCTGATTTCAAGCCGGTTAAATCCGGCAACTGCTCGATGAACTTCGGATTGTCACCGGTAAGGATGCCGGCGAGACCAGACTGCATGGCCGCGGCGGCGCCCGAAGTGACGATGGCGCCGTATCCCTCAGGCAGCTTGAGCATTTCCACGATACGCTTGCCGGCGGCGACTTCCAGATCCGGGATACTGACAAAGTGACGTCCCGCCATGGCCATTACGGCTTCCACTTCGGGCCGCATCAAGGAGCCACCCAGAACAGTCATGGTTCCCTGACCGTTGATGACCGTAGTCACGCCCAATTCTTCGTAGACGTTGCCGGTGGAGCCAAAGCCGGAAAGGGGAGCGGCTTTGTCGCGCGCTTTGGGTGGTAAGGCAAACGCCATGCGTCCGCTGAACAGCGTCCCAAGCAATGCGCCGAGAGTGCCAAGAAAGGTTCTGCGATTCCAATTGTAGTTGAAGGCCATCGATTTATGCCCCTTTCTTTACGACCGCAGCAATGCAGTTGATTTCCACGAGCGACTCGCCTGGCAAACCAGCAACGGCAACAGTGGTGCGAGCCGGACCGCCATTCGGAAAGTATGTCTTGAAGACGGAGTTCATTCCGTCGTAATAGTCCAGCTTCGCCAGGTACACGGTGAGTTGAAGAATGCTGTCCATAGTGCCGCCGCCTGCTTCAATGGTGGCTTTTACGCCATCCATCACCATTTTGGTGTGCATTTCGATGGTGGGAGTCTTTCCGGCGTCCGATTTGTCTCCGCGCGAATGAGCGCCTTGGCCTGCGATATAGATCAAGCCATTGTGAATAATCAGCGGAGTGATGAAACCCTTGCCCGCAGGCTTGCCTTCGCCGTCCAGTTTCTGAACGCCTCCGATGCTCTGCGCGGCTGATGCAGGCGTGGCTGACGCCATTCCCGCAAAGCCAAGGCCCGGCAAGAGCGCGGCCAGACGAGCGGCAAAGCCCCTTCTTGTGCTAAGAGTGAAAAACATTTTCGAATTCCCCCTTTGAGTAAAAGTGATTTGAAATCGCGCATTTGCTAAGGCAACGCAAAACTGAAAATGTCGCTCCCCGCGGCGATAGCCACGTATTGCCTGCCGTTCACCGCATAGCTCATCGGCGACGCATGCATGCCCTGGCCGGTGTTGAAATGCCAAAGCGGCTTGCCGGTTTGCGCGTCCACGGCTTCGAAGGACTGCGCATCATCTGCAAAAAAAAGAAGCCCGCCCGCCGTGGTCATCGTTCCACCGGAAGAATGTCCGGAACCGACCTGCGGATATCGCCACGCGGGCTTGCCTGATTCGAGCCCGTAGGCGAGCAGGATCTTCCGGCTGTGGTCGCCAGGGCTGTGACGGACGCCCGTGGAATAATACGTCTTTCCCTCGGAGAATTCCTGCGGTTTCAAAAAGTAGAGGTCACAGTTTTCCTCTGCCAGGAAATAGAAAAGCCGAGTCGACGGATTGTAAGAAGGCGAATACCAATTGGTGGCGCCGCTGAATCCAGGGCACATACGCGTCCCCTGCGCCGTGGGTTGCAGGCCGGTTCGGATGGGACGTCCCTGGGTGTCAATACCTTTCGCCCAATTCAGGTTTTCGACGAAAGGAAAGGCAGTGAGAAATTTTCCATTGGTGCGGTCCAGCACGTAGAAATAGCCGTTGCGGTTTGCTTCGACGAGCAGCTTTCGCGGCTGGCCGTCGTAACTGGCATCGATGAGAACCGGAGTTTCCGTGGCGTCATAGTCAAAAAGGTCGTGGGGCGTAAATTGAAAATACCATTTAAGCTTTCCGGTATCGGGGTCAAGCGCCAGCACGCAGTCGGTATAGAGGTCATCCCCAGGGCGGGGGCCGCCATCGAAGTCCGGAGAGGGATTGCTGGTGCCCCAGTAAATGGTATTGAGTTCCGGGTCGTAGGTGCCCGGCATCCACGTCGTTCCTCCGCCGCGCTTGTAAAGTTCACCGGGCCAGCTCGCATTACCAAACTCGCCTGGACCGGGAATGGTCCACAAACGCCATGCGAGTTTTCCGGTGTCGGCGTCATAGGCCGCGACGAATCCGCGGACGCCGTCGTCACCGCCGGAGGTTCCCACCAGGACTTTGCCTTTGACGATCAAGGGCGCGCTGGTGGCCCCGTAGTTTTTGTTTCCTTCGGCGTAAGGAACGTCCCAGAGCAGATGGCCAGAGCGCGCGTCCAGGCAAAGCAGATGGGCGTTGTCCGTTTCCATATAAATGCGGGCGCCGAGAATTGCCACGCCGCGATTGTGATGCTGCGCGGCGTCGTCGATCAGGCCTTCGGTAACCGGGCGTGAATAATGCCAGATGGAGCGGCCGGTTTGCGCATCCAGCGCAAAGGCATCGTTCGCGGAGGTGACAAACATAAGGCCATCGAAAACTACCGGGGTGACTTCCAGGCTATTGGAATTGGACGCATGGAAAACCCATTGCGCGCGCAGTTGGCCGACATTCCTGGGATGGATCTGATCGAGACTGCTGAAACGACGACCGGTATAATCGCCATTGTAAGACAGCCAATTGGCGCCGATGGGCTGCGCGGCAAGAGCTTCCCTAGACACTTCTATGGAAGTGGAAACTGAGACGCTGGCTGTCTCCTGGGGGTGCGCCGCAACAGCCAAGAGACCGCAAGACGCTGTTATCCAGATGGCTCGCTGCCTGAACTTCATCCTTTTATGAACTCCTGTGCGTTGCCGAAACCCTGGCTTCACTGTGCGAACCCTGGTCCTTTCCCTGCTGATCCATCACGTGAACGGAAACGCGCGCCGTTCGTGCGGGAGCTTTGATCCGGGTGCCTGCGCTCCCGATTGTCCCGGAAAGACGCCGGCGCAAAGCAAAGCCGCGGAAAGCAAGACCACGCGCACCCGCGCGGAGAAATCAGATGCATGCCGCCACACGTGGAGAATACCAATCATTTTGTGAAAGTCTCTATACTACGGCAGCTTTTTAAGTTCCAAGTCCCAAACCTACGATGCAGAAACGGAGAAGCGCTCATTTTCAGTGTTAGAGGCGCCCAAATTTCTTCACTGCTTCCTGAATGGACTTAAGTTTCTCGATCCAGGCATACATGGAATGCTCCTTAAAATCCATCTCTTGCGCAAGTGCAAGAATTTGCGGCGCCGTGGCGCGAGGAACCACGACCACGCCGTCGGCATCCGCAACGATTATGTCCGCAGGATTAACCGCGACTCCGTCGCACACGACGGGAATGTTCGACCCCGCGAAGCGGTAATGGCTGACCGAAGTGGACGGCACGATTCCCAGCGCGTAGACGGGGAAGCCTATTTTCTGCAAGTAGGCGGTGTCCCGCACGCCGCCGTCGATCACCGCACCGGAGAAATTTCGGGCGGCCATGGCCGTTCCCATGAGGCCGCCCATGCCGGCGATGTCCGCGCCATCTTCGACAACCATGACGTAGACAGAATTTGCAGACCCCTGATCGATTGCCGCAAGCATGCCTTTGAGCGCGTCCGGATCGCGGTTGCTTTCCTTTTTCAAGAGCACCGTCAGCGCAAATCCCGCAAACTTCGACGGAAAAATCGGTCGCATGCGGTGCGACATGTACATCTTGCGTTCGCTGATCTGTTCCAGCGCGTCGGAAACGGAAGCGGCTTCCACGTGGCGAAATCCTTCCAGCAAAGAGGCATCGTCATTTAGTTTTGCTGTTTCCTGAGCGTTCCTGGCGAATGCAGGCCAGCCGCGTCCCGCGATTCCCGTCAGGAAAATGGAGGCGGCGATGAGTGTTCCACAGATAAAGCTGCGGCGGGGGAGACCGACGAATTTGTTCATGGATTCCTCCTGGTAGCGAGTGTGAAAGCGGAGACTCTAACACTGATTTGCAGCCGTGCCGAAGAAGTTCGAATGAGTGAGACGACCAGCGCGGATGATGGAAACGGTAGCCGCGAGCAATTGTCTGCAGCATCTCAACATGGCGAAGCACGTTGACACACACGGGCCAATGAGATATCACCACACTTTCTAAGTCAGAATCTCCCACGATGAGAACAACTTACATTTTGCGTTCTTCACGCGCTTACTCCTGTACAGTGACCGCCACAGTGATTTTTGCGGCTTGCGCGTTTGCGATTCATTCCGAGGCGCAAGGAGTAAGTCCTCCGGCAAGAAAACAGCACATCGAACACGGCGCCGCCGCGGACGGCAGGAAAACATTCGAATCTGTTTGTTCGAGCTGCCATGGTTTGGATGGACGCGGCGGAGAGCGCGGACCCAATATCGCCACTCGCTTGGAATCACAGAGACTGACCGACGAGGAACTATTGCACATCCTGCAAACCGGAGTTCCAGCAGCGGGGATGCCCGCGTTTGGCTCGCTGGGTGTGGCGAAGGTCCGGGCGGTGATGGGTTACGTGCGTATTCTGCAGGGAGGAAATAAGGCTGCTTCCATTTCCGGGGATGCACAGAGAGGAAAGTCGCTTTTTGTCGGAAAGGCGGGCTGCGCGAACTGTCACATGATCAACGGGGTGGGCGGCTTTCTCGGGCCGGACCTGACCTCTTATGCATCGAAAGCTTCCCTTGAGGAGATTCGGGGAGCGATCACCGACCCGAATAAGGATCTGGAACCGCAAGCAAGAACGGTCCTGGTGACCACTCGGGAGGGCAAACAATTCACGGGAATCGCGCGCAACGAAGATAATTTTTCACTGCAATTGCAGTCGCTGGATGGAACGTTTCACTTGCTGCTGAAATCAGACCTTGAACATCTCGAATATCAACCAAAGTCGCTGATGCCCTCGGACTACGGCTCCGTGCTGAGCCGCGCTGAGCTAGATGATTTGATGAGCTACCTGCTCCGTGTCGCGAGGGCAGCGAAGCAACCACAAGCGGCGGGAAAGGAATCGAGACGCGACGAAGAAGATGAATGATCGCCGTCGTTGTTCTTGGTTTGCCGACCGAAAGCGTGGACTCGTCCCTATCTCACAGCATCACACTGAAATTGGCCGGCGAAATTTCAAAGACGGGTTCCCGGGCTAGCTCAGCGCGTGTTTCAGCCGCTTCGCGGTTTTCTGCAATTGACGCTTGAGAGCGTCAACCTGCTTCGCTATATCGTCAAGCTCCTTCCGGGCCAGTTTCCCGGCCTTCGCAACCTTTTGCACTTTGCGATCCGCGTTGCCCATGGCCGTCCCAATTTTCACTGCGACTCGCGTGAGCCTGCTCTTTCTTGCCATCGTGGGCCTCCTTTGAGAGCCGAGCCATCCTATACCCGAACGATTCCAAGAGTCATTAGCGGAACGAGATTAGGCCGTCCAGCTTGATTCTGTGCATGGCTTGATAGACAATCACCGCCCGGTATGAGCAAAGATTCGTCCTGGATGGTCCAAGTCTCGCGAGTCGACAGCACGTTTTTGACCTTGGGCCATTGCTTCCCGCCGGAGCTGCCCAAAAAAGAAACACGGAGCAAAGTCATGGCAAGGATGTTTCGAGAGTCGTCGAAGCATAGACGAATGAGGCAGTTCTTCGGGTTGATTGCTCCAGTGTCTCTTCTATGGCTGTTTGTAGCGGGCCCTGTGGGCGCACAGTGGAATCCAATGAACCCAGTTCTTTCCGTCCAGCAGGAGGCCGACGGAGTGCAGTTGACGCTGCAAAACGGAGCGCTGAAGCTGCAAGTTTGTTCCGACTTCATCATTCGCGTGCACTATTCCCCCACGGCGGTATTTCCATCTCGCCAGGAATTTTTGGTGATTAAAGACAGCTGGCCGGCAACGAAGTGGGAGACGCAAACTTCCGTTGATGCCATCACGCTGAGCACTTCGCGACTGAAAGTCGTCGTTGCGCGCAAGGACAGCAGCGTCACTTTTCAGGATTCCGCCGGAAAGACGTTATTCGTGCAGAACGAAGTCAGCATGACTCCTGCCGTAGTGAACGGTGAGCAAACCTATCACGCCGAACTCTACTCGAAACTGTGGGGCTCGTACGAGTCCTTTTATGGGCTCGGGCAGCATCAGTCAGGCGTTTGGAATTACCGCGGCGAAGCCGTGGACATCGCGCAGGACAACACCAACATCAGCATTCCGTTCGTTTTGTCCAGCAATGGCTATGGGATTTTTTGGAACAACACGTCGCGGAGCCGCTTCAACAACCGTTTTCTGAATGCGCTTTACTTGAGCTCCGAAGTGGCTGATGTTCTGGACTATTACTTTCTCTATGGCCCTGAATTCGACAAGATCATCGGCGGATACCGGGAGCTCACGGGCGCTCCCCCGATGTTCGGCAAATGGGCGTATGGATTCTGGCAGTGCAAGAATAAATACAACACTCAGGAGGAATTGCTTGGCGTCGCCCACAAATACCGGCAACTGCACATTCCCGCAGACAACATCGTGCAGGACTGGTTCTGGTGGTACACCATGGGTGAGCCGGTCTTTGACAAATCGCGCTATCCGGATCCTCCCGGGATGCTGGAAGATCTTCACAAAAACAATTTTCACTTGATGATTTCCTTCTGGCCATACTTCCGTCCGGGCACGAAGACCTATGAAGAGATGGACAAGCGGGGCTTTTTTATCGACAAGACGAAGGTTGTTTCCTTTCATCCCGCGCAAATGGGTGTGTACGACGCGTTCAATCCCGAGGCGCGAAAGTATTATTGGAACTTGATGGACCAAGCGCTCTTTAAGATTGGCGTGGACGCCTGGTGGCTGGATACCACCGAACCGGAAACCGAAGATCGCGAAACCAACATTCTTGTGACGAACAAGACGTTCCTCGGAAACGGCGCGAGATACGCCAACATGTTTCCCTTGATGACCACGAGCGCCGTTTATCAAGGCCAGAGAAGCACATCCGACAAGAAGCGAGTCTTCCTTCTTTCACGTTCCGCGTTTGCGGGAGCGCAGCGCAATGCCGCAGCCGTCTGGTCGGGCGACGTGAATTCGGACTGGGTATTTTTCAAGAAACAAATACCCGCGGGGCTGAATTATTCCATTTCCGGCCTGCCCTACTGGACCACGGACATTGGCGGATTTGTTTCCGGCAACCCGGACGATCCGCAATACCGCGAGCTGTTTATCCGCTGGTTTCAATTCGGAGTGTTCAATCCACTACTGCGAGTGCATGGAACGCGTTCGACGAACCAGAATGAACTGTGGTCGTATGGAGCCGACGCCCAGAAAATCCTGGTCAGTTATGACAGTCTCCGCTACCGGCTGCTGCCGTACATTTATTCCCTGGCGTGGATGACCACCAGCCAGGGCTACACGCCCATGCGCGGCTTGGTGATGGATTTTCGCAGCGACGCGCGCACCGCAACCATCAATGACCAATTCATGTTTGGCCCGGCTTTCCTGGTGAATCCCGTCACCGAGCCCGGCGCCAATTCGAGACGTGTTTACCTGCCGAAGGCGAAGTGGTTTGATTTCTGGACAGGAACTTCGGCGGACGGCCCGCGAACAGTGGATGCCGCTGCGCCGATCGAGAAGCTACCCCTCTTTGTGCGCGCGGGGTCGATCCTTCTTATGGGGCCTGAAAAAGAATGGTCCACGGAAAAGGCGGAAGATCCGATGGAATTGCGGATCTATCGCGGAGCGGACGGCGATTTCACCCTATACGAGGATGAGAACGATGGCTACAACTACGAAAAAGGCGTGCACGCCACGATTCCGTTCCATTGGGACGAAGCCAAACAGGCTTTGACCATCGGCGAACGCAAAGGGGACTTTCCAGGAATGCTAGCGGTGCGCGGCTTTCAAATTGTTTTCGTCGGCGAGAACCATGGGGTAGGTACCCTGTCCGAAAACAAACCGGACCACATGGTGCAGTACAGCGGCAAGCAGATCACGGTCACGCGGTAACATTTTTCTATCGAGGAAGCAGTTTGCATCTGCGTTCCATCATCCGAATAGTGCTGGCTGACCCTTCAGAAAACGCTCTAGGCAAGGCCTGCTTTCGAAAGAGGCAATTCGCGAATGCGCTTTCCGGTTGCCGCAAAAATCGCGTTGTATAGCGCAGGCGCAAACGGCGGCAGCCCGGGCTCACCAATTCCCGCCGGTGGCGCTTCGCTCGGAACGATATAGACATTTGTTTCGCGCGGGGCATTGTTCATTCGCGCCATCTGGAAGCCATCAAAATTGGATTGGTCAATCATGCCGTTCGTCGCGGTGATCTCTCCGTAGAAGGAGAGGCTCGTCCCCATGACGGCCGCGCCCTCAAACTGCTGTTTCACCATCTCCGGGTTTACGACAGTACCGGCGTCCAGCGCTGTATCGACGCGGCTGACGCGCACCTTGCCCGCATCATCCACCTGCGCTTGCACCACTGTTGCCACATAGGTCAGGAAGCTGCGATGCATGGCGATCCCCATGCCTATTCCATTGCCCTGTTTTTGCTTGCCCCAGCCGGACTTCTCCGCCGCCAAAGTCAGCACCTGCCGAAATCTTGCGGTATCGATCGGGTATTGCTCGTAGTCTCCGCTGTAGTTCGGGAATTCCTTCGGGAGTTCAGCCCTCGGCACGACGCGGTCCGGCCCAAGCAACTGCAGCAAGTATTCCACGGGATCTCTTCCGGCCGCATGGGCCAGCTCATCCGCAAACGAATGAATTCCGAACGCATGATAGATGTTGGCGACGGAGCGGAACCAACCGATGCGCGTATGCGCCGTCGCCGGTCCGTTCTCCGCGCGAAAGCTCGCCAAGGCGAACGGGACGTCCGTGAAACCCAGCCCAAGTTCACCTGGGTCGGAATAATTATTCTTGGGGTCGAATGTCGATCCAATCGGTGGGAACACCGTCCGCTGCAACCATGCCGTGGGCCTTCCATCCGACCCTAACGCGGCCTTCATATACATCGCTGCCACGGAGTGGTACACGTCGAACTTGACGTCGTCTTCGCGGCTCCATACTACTTTCACGGGCGTGCCGGTTTTCTTAGAGAGCACCGCTGCTTCCACTGCAAAATCCGGAAACGACTTCCGCCCGAAACCGCCGCCGAGCAGCGTTACATGAACGATCACATCTTCCTTCTTCAATCCGAGCGCTTGCGCGATGGCGTCTCGCGCGCCCTGCGGACCCTGCGTCGGAGCCCACACTTCCGCTTTGCCGTCGCGAAACAGCGCCAGCGCGGCCGGGGGCTCCATGGAGGCGTGCGCCAACAACGGCGCGTAATATTCCGCCTCGACGATTTTCCCGCCCTTCGCGAAGGCCTCATCCACGTTACCGTTCTCGCGCACGACCTTGCCCGGCTTGCGCGCCGTTTCCTGCAACTCCTTCTTGTAGGCGTCCGAATTCCAAACGCCGTGCGGGCTCTTCTCCCATTCGATCTTCAGTTTTTTCCTTCCCTGCATCGCCGCCCAAGTATTATCCGCAAGTACAGCCACGCCGCCGAGCGCCTGGAATCCGATGGGCGGCTTGAACGCTTCGATGGTTTCCGTCTTCTTCACGCCTGCGACACTAAGCGCCGCTTTGTCATCCACGGACTTCACACTGCTGCCGAAGACCGGCGGACGCGCCACGCTTGCATACAGCATTCCATCCATGCGCGTATCCTGCCCGTATCCGGCTTTGCCGGTGCACATGTCCTTGAGGTCGTAGCTCACGGTGCCTTTGCCGATGTAGCGCCACTCGCTTCGCGGCTTGAGCTTTACCTCTTCCTTTTTCGGAACGTCCAATTTCGCCGCTGCCGCCGCGAGTTCCCCGTAGCCTAATTGTTTCCCCGACGCCTTGTGCACCACGGTGTGCAAATTCGTGGAACATTCCGCTGGAGGCACGCTCCACTGCGCTGCGGCCGCGCGGATCAGCATCAGCCGCGCGGTTGCGCCGGACTCCCGCAAAGTGTCGAAGAAACTGCGCACCGAATGCGACCCATCGGTATCCTGATCGCCGTACTTTTCATCGCCCGTGGCCTGGACCAGTTTCACGCGAGACCAGTCCGCATCCAGCTCATCCGCAACGATGCGCGGCAGTGCCGTACGGCTTCCGCTTCCCATCTCCGAGCGATGCGCGATTATGTAGGCGGTTCCATCCATGTCGATCGCCAGGTACACGCTTGGCCGCAACGCCGCTTTAGCCATGCCCTCCGAGGCAGTAGCGTTCGCGGCCGCGCCGAACAATTCTTCAGGCATCAGGCGGACACTCAGAACAAATGCGCCTGCTCCCAGCATGCCCTTGAGGAATCCCCGCCGGCTGCTGAATAACTCATGGCTGCGATTGGAAATATTCTCGATGTGAATCATGCGCCCCTCGCTCCGCCACTGGACGAAAATAAATGCAAAACCGTGCAGTGGAATGCACCATCGTACCGCCATTTGGTTATCTTGCAAGTCCGGCGGCGGGGAAGCGCGCTGCGCTGATCGCCCGGCAGTAAGAGATTCCGCGCACGGGAATAATAGCGCGTTGCGATTTTGGGCCGGACAGTACAATCTGAGACACGGTAGAAGGGCCGGTTATGTCCCCAGAGTTCATGCGGCGCGCCATCGCGCTGGCGCTGGAAAATGTCCACTCGGGCAGCGGGGGACCGTTCGCCGCGCTGATCGTTAAGGACGGGCACATTGTTGCGGAAGGCACGAACCGCGTCACGCGTACAAACGATCCCACGGCGCATGCGGAAGTCGTGGCCATTCGCGAGGCATGCCGCGTTCTGGCTGATTTTCAACTGCCCGGCTGCGACCTTTATACGACGTGCGAACCCTGCCCAATGTGCCTGGGAGCAATTTACTGGGCGCGTCCTGCGCGAACTTTCTATGCTGCAACCGCGGCCGACGCCGCCGACGCGGGGTTTGACGACGCTTTCATTTATCAGGAATTGAAGATTGCGCCGGTGGTACGGCGGATTCCGATGACGCAACTTCTTCGCGACGATTCTCTCGCTGTTTTTTCGGCGTGGAAACAGCAGGAAAACAAGACGCCCTACTGAAGAAAATTCGCGATTATCCAGTCTGACCTTGATTCGCGAGTGCTTACGATTCCGGCCAGGCGCCCAGCGCGCGGCGCAAATCAACCAGTTGGCCCAAATGATAGGCGTTGTGATCCGCCAGAAGGAGGGCTTCGCGAAGAATCGTCTGGCCGTCTCCGTGTGGAATCGCGGCGTACAAATCAGTTTTCGGATTCTTAACGAGCTTGATCATTTCCTGAAGGTCGTGCTGGAACTCTTGCACGCTTTTTTTCCAAGCAGCCTCATCCGGCGGCACGGGAGTTTTCGGCCAGTATCCCTCAGGAAATCCCGGAGAGACGTGCTTTGCGCTGCGGCTAAACTCCAGGATGTCCCATTGCGCGATCCGCGCGTGCTCCAGCAATTGCCATCCCGTGTGCGGCAGGCCTTCGACGAAGGTTCCTCGTTTGGCTTCGGGGAAACCTTCGATCGCATCCATGAAGTGGACATGCGCATGGCCGCCCTTCAATAGGGCGACGAGGTGCTCGCGCAGCACGTTATCGTGGTTTCCTTCATTGCTTTTCTTCTTCGCAATTTTCTTGGATTTTTTCTTCACAAGGGTTCCTATTTCTCCGAGAGGAGCACTTGCTGCGGCGAGTCCGGAATCGAATGCTGCGTCGTTTTCACGAACCCGGCATTCGCAAACATGTTCTCATATTGCGGAAAGGTGTAAGCATCGCCCGCGTCCGTTAGTGCCAGCATAATGAGACTGAAAGCCGCGGCCGTCGGGGGCGTGACGCCATCTTCATTGGGGACAAACTCAAGTGTGATTGCTTTGCCGCCAGGTTTTAGTGCCGCATGAACACGGCGCATCAGTTTTTCGCAAGTTGGCACGTCGAAGTGGTGAAAGATGTTTGTCAGCAGTACGAAATCGTAGCCTTCGCCCAGGTCTGCTTCAAACGCGCTTCCGGGCCGGAACGCGACTCGATCCGCTACGCCCGCGGCCGCTGCATTTTCCTTTGCGACTGCCAGGACCGGAGCCCAGTCAGCCGCGGTGATGTGCGCGTTCGGATTTAGCTTGGCAATGGTGATGCCAAACATCCCGTGCCCCGCAGCGATGTCCAGTACTTTGCATGTTTTTCCTTCCTTCGCGAGGGCTAGGTCCGCGATAAACCCGGCCGACACCGTCGTCAGCGGCGCCATGGTTCTCGCGAAGGTCACCCAAAGTTCGTCGTTTGGTTTGGTATTGTCGCCTTGTGCGACTGAAGTGCCGCCTTTTCTTACCGATTCCGTCAGTGCGTCGAAATTTCTCTTGGGCTCCGCGCTGGCAAGAAAATCCGCCAAAGTTCCCATATATGCGGGCGAATGCCGGTTGAGAAAAATGGCAGACTCCTGCGAGAGGGAGTAGCGGCCATTGTTCTTGGCTAGGAATTCATGGATGGTCAGGTAGTCGCAGAGGATGCGCACACCGCGTTCCGCGGCGCCGGTCTTCTCGGCAAGCAAAGCCGTGGTATTCGCGCCGTCCGCGATGGCCGTGAAGATATCCAATTCGATTCCCGCTTTCAGCGCCGCGGTTTGTTGAAAGGCGTTGAGGGTATTGAAAACGCGTTCCGGACTAGGCCGGCTTGTTGGAATGGGTGTGGCCATCGATGAACTCTCCTGTCTGGGCGTTTAGAAGTCACAGATTATACATGCGGATGGTCTCAAAAGGTTTCTCTTCGCTGCAAGCCGATTGCCCGCACCCGGCCGGGCTGGCATACTCTTTTCTCCCCGCAACAACCAAGAGGCGACCGATGCAACGCGAATATCACCGCTGGTACTCTCACCGGCTTGGCATGGAGCTGGGCGTCGTCGTTTACGGGCATTGGGGCGCGCCGCTGCTTGGTTTTCCGACCAGCGCCGGCGACGAGTGGGAGCTCGAGGGCCAGAGCATGATCGGTGCGCTCGCGGATTTCATCGACGCAGGAAGAATCAAATTCTTCTGCATGAATTCGATCAATGGGCACAGTTTTTACAACAAGGGAGCGCACCCGTTTCACCGCAGCTACGTCCAGGCGGTCTTTGATTCTTACCTGCGCGAAGAGGTCGTGCCTTTTATCTGGAACCATTGCCAGACGCAGGGCATTGCGATTACAACGATGGGCGCTTCGTTTGGCGCGTACCACGCCGCGAACAGCCTGTTTAAGCACCCGGACGTCATCAAGCGCTGCTTCGCGATGTCCGGTGTTTACGACTTGCGGAATTTCATGGAGGGCATGTACGACGACAATTTTTATTTCAACAATCCCGTCGATTATCTCTCGAATGCCAGCGATCCGTGGTTCTATCAGCAGATTGCCAGTTGCGACATTCACCTGAGCACCGGCACGGGTCCATGGGAGAACAGCGGGCCCACCTACCGCCTGTCTGAAGTGCTCTCCGGCAAGGGCATCCGGCATTCGCTGGATAACTGGGGCCCGCAGGGCGGCCACGACTGGCCGTACTGGAAGCACCAGATGCGTGAATATATTTCCAAGCTTTTCTGAGTTTGCTCTTCGGTGGAACGGGAGAGAAAGACTTCAGGCAAGGCCGAGGTGGGCGAGCTGGTAATGCCCTTTTTCGATGACCTGGTCGTCGTCGATCCAGACGTCGCACTTGCGGGTTAGCACGTCGACGTGTGTCTTCGATTTCCAAACGGCGTGGGTCTGGCTGCCGTAAGGATCGCCGAAAGCGATGTGGACACCGGGACATTTTTCATCTTGGAGGAGAATGCCAATCATTTCAGAAAGTCCAAGGTTGGTACCGAACGCGAGTTCGCCGACGCGGTCGCTGTTTTCGTCCGTGTGGCAATAATCCCAGAACTCCTGCTCTAAATCCTTGCGTGCACAGTGGACGCCCACGAGGCGCGCGTCCTTGATCTCCAGCGTTAGAGGCGTGGACTGCAAGTCGCCGTATTTTCCGTTGAAGTGATCGCCGGCGGTGGCGTCGCAGACGAAAGTTCCGTCAACAGTTGCGGGCGTGGTGAAGACTTCGCCAGCCGGCAGATTCGACCAGTAGCGCGGGCTGATGAGCCCGCTGGTCTTCACCCAGTCGAGTCCGCGATCGAAATGCGCGGCAATTTCTGTACCGGCTTCGGTTTTTACAGTGAGCGTCTCGGCGCGTACCATGCGCTCACGCAAGCTGTCGCTCAGGCGGTCCACCAGCTTGTAGTCCGCGCGCATGCCCTGCTGCATGATTTGCGGCGTGACGCCGACCATGTGCGCGTAGCGAATCTGGCGGCGCTCCACAACTCTTACGATGGCCATGCGCGCGCCCAGTTCGCCCGGCTGAGGCGTCATGCACATCACGCCGATATCTGCGGTCTCCAGAGCTTGCAGCACCGGCGGGGGCGCGGCGCTCATCGGCCGCGGACCAAAGTCTTCCAACAGTAATCCGGTGTAAGGCGCACGCCTGTCGTTGAGCGCGGCGGCGATGCTGGCAGCGACGGCGCGGCTGGCTTCATCAGCAATTAGCGCCACATGTTCTCCAGAACGCACTCCGAGACACGTTTCCACGGCGTTTCGCGCGCCGGGCATCAAGTCTGGTTGTGGACAACCAAAGTTCATCCAGATAATTCTACTTGAATCGGCCTGATTTTTTATCTACGGTAGGTTACTGAGACTCCTTTTCCTCAACTGGCCGATTGGGCGGTCAAAAAACCTGCCACGAGGGACAAGGCACGCGTAAGCGCCTCCCGCGTAAAAGCCTACGAGACTAGTTGGCTAGTGAGCTTCGCGGGGAAACGCGAAATGCCGGGACTTGGCCGCCACCGCTGGTTACATTGGCGAGGCCGGTGGCGCTGAGACGGGTAAGAAAGCCGCAGACTTTTCCGCGAAACAGGTAGGGCGCGAAATCCACCAGCATGTCGCGGTAGTCAACTCTGCCGACATCCGCGATGTAAGGAAAGACTTCGCGACGGATGGGGATGCGCTCCTGGACGATCCAAACGCCATTCTTCGCGGAAAGAGCGCGTTCGATCGCCATGTCCCAGTCGGCCTCATTGGTTTCCCAGCCAAGCGTCACACCGGAACCGCCGTACTCATCGCTGGGTTTCAGCACCAGGTTCTCGCGCTCTTTACGGATCAACGCGAGCAAATCGACGTGCTGGCCGTAGTGCGCCGTCCCGACATCCGCAACGACACGCGTCCAGGGAATATGATTCCGGATGAGTTCGCGTTCGCCGTGGGAGAAGAGTGCACCGTTTTGCTCGTCGGTCAGCACGGCGAAAAACGCCTTTACGTGCGGAATCTTGCAGCGAAAGTTATTCGCCATACACACGGCGTTCGCCGAATAGGCTTTGACCAGCGCGGAACACTCGGCAGGCTTGGCCACAATGTCGTTGATAAGCACCCGGCGATAGACGAGATCGATCTTCTTGTCCCGCGCGACAAGAGACTTCCCGTCCCATTCGAGCTCACGCGGATCGGCGATCAGCGTCGGGATGCCCATTCTCTCAAAGCGCTCCTTGAGGATTTCAAACTCACTCATGGTCGGAACGTCTTCCCAGTCCACAATCGCAATCTGTGGCTTCGCGGACGGTCCTCCCCAGTCCAGGTAGCTCATCACCAGGGCATCGAGGAGTTTGGCGCTGAGAGGATAACTGTGAACGTGGTGCGTCTGCGCAAATTTGCCCATCACCGGGAGTCCGCGGAAAATCTCCGCAAGCGTTTCTGAGTAGCCCGCGCCCGCCGGCGATTCTCCGTTGTATTCCGCAAACTTCAGAGAGTCCGGCAACAAAAACGCATCCAGACGCGAGGCCGTGCTCGCTCGCCCAAATCCCGTGGGAATCCGTGCGAGACGCTCCTCTTCCTCCCGGAGATGCAATTGCGCAAAAAGCTGCTTGTCGTCCAGAGCGGCGCTCGCGATACGCTCGCCAAGATCTGCGATGGTCTCCGCGACGGTTCTCACGCGCGTTTCGTCTTCAGGAGAAAGAAAAAACGGGCGCAGGAAAGGACAGTGAACCCGGTCGCCAAAGGTCAGCCGAGCCTTGCGCATGCGCTTGAACAAATCTTCGGGGAGCGCGGGCACACGCAGCAGGGTGGCTTTCAGAATGGCATGCCATTCTTGCGCCGGGGACGGCGGCAAGGGCGATGGTGTTGGCGCGCTGGTCATTTCTTCATGATCTCTGCGAGGCCCCGGCGCCCGGAGCGGCAACACTTTTTTGTCCCGCGACCGCGCTCTTTGGGGCTCCCGTAAATCCGGCGGCTGCGCCAACGCCAAGCATCTCTTCCCACCGCGGCCAGGGATTCGAAGCCTGGCCGTTCAGCGCGCGGTCAATCACCAGCCGCGCCATCTTTTCCACGACGTGTTCGAAATAAAATTCCGTAATGCGGTCGCGTTCAAAATCCGGCGCCGGATTCAAGAAGTCGATCGCATAGGGCACCCCATCTTTAACGGCGAACTCGATGGTATTCATCTCGTAGCCCAGCGCATGGTTGATGGTCTGCGCATCCTTCACGATGCGCGTGCCGAGCTCCGGCGTCAGGTATTGATGATCCACAACATACTTGCGTTCCTTGGGATCGTAGTGAACGGGCACAATGTCCGTCTTGCCGAAAGTGAAGCACCGCACGTACTGATTGAAATCGATGAACTCTTGTAGCGTCATGCAGTAGGGCGAAGTCTTGTCATACGCCGCGAGCAAGTTCTCTTTGTTATGCACTTTGTAGACGTGTTTCCAGCCGCCGCCCGAAAAGGGCTTCAAGATCGCGGGACGGCCCACGTAATCGAGCAGCCCGTCCCAGTCCACCGGATATTCCAGGTTATGGAGTGATTCGGCAGTGATGTCCACATCGCGGGGGTAGCCCTTCTGGGGCAGCAGTACCGTCTTGGGAATCGCGATGCCGAGTTTTGCGGCCACCGAATAATTGAAATACTTGTCGTCGGCCGTCCACCAGAACGGATTATTGATAACGTACGTTCCCTGAAGGACGGCATGCTTCAAGTAGCCGCGGTAATATTCAACTTCATGAGAGATGCGGTCGACGATGACGCTGTATCGCGCAGGCTCGCCCATGCGCGTGCCGCCCAGCTTCACAAATTCGGCAGCCACGCCATCCTTGGCGCCCAGCTTCTTCACGCGCTCGATAAAAGCCGGAGGAAAGCTGTATTCCCGCCCGCAGAGTAGGCCAACGGTTTTCATGTTCGTGCTCCTGTAGGGTCGCGCGGAACTACCTCGTCTTGGAGGCCGTCAATTCACGGCGTGTGCTGAAGAAGTGCGCGGCTCGGTGACGCCTCCGCGGGTTTCGGCAACCAGGTGCCGGACCACCGCTTTCAAGTCGCCCGTTTCCTGGTAGATGCGCAGCTGCCGGTCCGCGCTGGTACCTTCGCTCATGATGGTGTGCACGTATTCGACGGCACTGCGGCTGCCCAGGTCATCGACGACGTCATCCACTAATTCCAGCAACTCTGGAATCAACTGGCGCATGGGCACTTCGGCTTCCTTGCCGAAGTCGATCAGTTTCCCATCAATGCCGTAGCGCGCCGCGCGCCATTTATTCTCTTCGATGAGCGCGCGCCGGTAGAGCCGCCAGCTCACGTTGCTCTGGTAGAGTCGGTGCAGTTTCACAATGATCGCCTGCGTCAGCGCGGCAATAGCCACGGCCTCCTCGACTTTCGTTGAAACGTCGAACATGCGGAATTCCAGCGTGCCGAACATCGGGTGGGGACGCACATCCCACCAAATCTTCTTGCCGTTATCGATGCAATTCAGCTTTACCAGGAGGTTCACAAAATTTTCGTACGCGCTCCACGATTCGAATTGTTCCGGCACGCCTGTCCGCGGAAAGCGGCGAAACACCGTGGTGCGGAAAGACTTCAAGCCGGTATTTCTGCCCATCCAAAATGGCGAACTGGTGGAAAGCGCCAGCAAGTGCGGCAGGAAGTAGCGCACACCGTTCATCATGTCGATGGTGGTTTGCTTGTCCGGCATGGCCACATGCACGTGCATGCCGAAGATCAGCAGCGACCGCGCCAATTGCCCCATCTCTTCGACGATGTGCTGGTAGCGCTCGCCCGGAGAGATGACCTGATCGATCCAGCTTGAAAATGGATGCGTGCCTGCGGCCGCCACCTGGAGCCCGGCGCGTTCGGCGGCGGCGACGAGTTCCCCGCGCGTGCGGTGCATTTCAATGCGAAGCTCGCTCACGTTTTCGCAGATGCGCGTGCCGGTCTCAACGATGGACTGATGCAGCTCGTGTTTTACCTGCTCCGCGATGTCCGGAGAAGCCGCAGAGACGAGTTGGCTAACGTGCGAACGCAATTCGCACGTCGCGGGATCAATGATCTGGAACTCTTCCTCGACGCCGATAGTGAAGCGGTGAGCCATGGACTTGGCCCTCTGGATTTGCTGGTCCTGTCGGGGACTTCGAAGTTCGTATCATACCGCGACGCGGCGCAAAATACACCAATGCCGCGTGCGTGCAGGGCCACAATTTGTTTCGAACGGAAAAGGGCAGACAGGAATGTCTGTCCCACCGGAGACTTGTTGGGCTGGACCGTTCCCTACTTGACCGCTTAGCCTGAAATGCCCTGTACTACTAATCCTCAAATTCGTTGTG
>MNEA01000166.1:7365-16477 GCA_001917435.1 Acidobacteria bacterium 13_2_20CM_2_57_6 | reverse complement strand
GCCAGTGTCACGATTACGGTGATCGCCAGCCCTTGCGTTCGTTGGAGGGAGTAGAACGCAACTCTCAGATCGCGAAGAAATGACATGGTGTTGACCACCTCTTTCCCGTGGATAATGCACAAGGGCTGCCAATAGTTAACCAACACATTGTAAAACACTTAGTATGTGATGCGTTTGTCCCAGATGCTCGCTTTCAGGATGCCCATGTTGCAAATTCGGACACCGGAGAATGTTGTCAGAGCTCAGGATTCGGAGAGGATGCGCTTGTAGTAGTTTTCGTATGCGGGGATGACGTCGTTGACGCAGAAGTCTTTCTTGGCGTTAATGCGGGCGGTTTTTGCCCATTTAAGATCCCCGAGAATGGCCGTGAAACCTTTTGGAACGTGGTGAGTGCACAGAGCGGTTGAATGATTCTTGACATATCATGATTTGTCAAGTTACCATGATTTTGCCGAGAGGAGCACTTTCATGTCACAGACCCGCGAGAAATTTGCCACCCAAGTCAATTCCAAAATCTTGAGGGATGTGCGCGCGCTGGCCGACCAGGAAGGCCGCCAGCTGCAAGCCCTGGTAGACGAGGCGCTTGCCGACCTCATCGAAAAACGCAAGAACGCCAAGCCGCGCTCCCACGTGATGGGGGCATACCTGGCCAGCCATGAAAAATATGGCCCGTTATACAAGAAGCTTGCTCGATGACCGACTACCTGACCGTGGCCGAAGTGCTGGCCATGCACGCCGATCAGATTGAACGCTATGGAGGCTCGCCCGGCGTCAGGGATCAAGGATTGTTGGAAGCCGCCCTGTATCGGCCGCAGACCGGCTATTATGCCGATTTTATCGAGGAAGCCGCCGCGCTCTGGGAGAGCCTGTCGCAGAATCATGCCTTCGTCGATGGCAACAAGCGAACGGCTTTTGCCTCCATGTATACTTTTCTTGCCATCAACGGCCTGCGACTCACAGCGGACGCCGAAGAGACCTACGTTTTTGTCGCCCACCTTTACAAGGCCAGCCGGTTCGGATTCGAAAAACTCGTGCCTTGGCTACGCGGGCATGTTGGAAAGAGGACCTAACACCCGCGTGCCGCGTGTCGATGAAGCATTCGTCAAGATTCGCTGAGGATGCGTTTGTAGTAGTTTTCGTAGGCGGGGATAACGTCGTTGGCGCAGAAATTTTTCTTGGCGTTGACGCGCGCGGTCTTGCCCATTTCGCGGCCGCGGTCGGCGCGGGACAAGATTTCGATGGCATAGCGCGCGGCCTCCTTCACATCACCCGGTTGCACCAAATATCCATCCACACCATGCTGGACAACTTCCGGAACGCCCCCGACGTTGGTGGCGATGACGGGAACTTCACAAGCCATGGCTTCAAGAGCCGCGAGGCCAAACGATTCGAGCTGCGAAGGAAGCAGAAAAAGGTCGGCGGCGGCGAGCTTTTCGTAGACAGCGTCCTGTTTGCCAAGAAAGAAGACGTCTTTCTGGAGGCAGCGCTTGCGAACGATGTATTCGGCGGCGCCGCGGTCCGGGCCATCGCCGATGAGGACGAGCTTCGTGGGCATTTTGGCGCGGACAATGGCGAAAATCTCCACGGCGTCGGTAAGGCGCTTGACAGGGCGGAAATTGGAGAGGTGCATGAGGATGGGTTCGCCATTGGGAGCCCATTGCGCGGCAAGCCCCTTGTCGGCAGTGCGATTGTAGAGATCGCAGTTCACGAAATTGGGAATGACTTCGATGGGACGCTTGATTTCGAATTCCTTGAGAGTTTGGCCTAGCAAATAGCGCGAGATGGCGGTGACGCCGTCGCTTTGCTCGATGGAAAAGCGGGTGATGGGAAGATAGCTGCGGTTGCTGCCGACGAGAGTGATGTCCGTGCCATGGAGAGTGGTAACGAACGGAAGCCGCCGCGGCACAGCCATGGAGCGTGCCAGCATGGCGCTGACGGAATGGGGAATGGCGTAATGGACATGCAGCAAGTCGAGCGATTCGGATTCGAAAACTTCGAGCATTTTTGTAGCGAGCGCCAGCGTGTAGGGGGGGTGGTCGAAGAGCGGGTAGGAGACGACTTCGACTTCGTGGAAATGGATGCGCGGATCGTTGGGGTTCATGCGGATGGGCGGGGCATAGCTGATGAAATGAATGTCGTGGCCACGCGCGGCGAGTTCCATGCCAAGCTCGGTGGCGACGACGCCGGAGCCGCCGTAAGTGGGGTAGCAGGTGATACCGATGCGCATAAGGTGAGGTACGAGTCTCCGTCGCGTGAATGAGAGCCGCTACGATACAACAGTTCGGATTTCGGCGGCTTGCGGGAGAGGCAACCCGGATGCTAGAGTCGCGCCCACCCGCACCGCGCCGCAACACGGTGCCGCAGCATCCCATTAGACGCGAGGAAAAGGAATTCCGTGACACGACTTTCCGGCAAGGTGGCGCTGATTACCGGCGGCGGCACAGGCATTGGGCGAGCAATCGCGCTGGCGTTTACGCGGGAAGGCGCGAGCGTGACAGTGGCGGGAAGGCGGTTGGAAAAGCTCCGCGAGGTGATCGGCGAAGTCCAGAAGCAGGGTGGCGCGGGGCTGGCGATGGAGTGCGACGTGAGCCGCGCCAAAGACGTTGAACGCGCCGTGACAGGAACTGTGGAGCGATTCGGGCGGCTGAATATACTGGTGAACAATGCAGGCGCGCTGCACGTGTCCACGGTAGAGGGGATCAGCGAGGAAGAGTGGGACCGCGTAATTGCGGTCAATGTGAAGGGACCATTTTTGACGTCGCGGGCGGTGCTGCCGGAGTTTCGAAAATGCGGCGGCGGAGCGATCGTGAATATCGGGTCCGTGCTTGGACTGGTGGCGATGAAGGATCGCGCGGCGTACTGCGCGTCGAAAGGCGGCGTGACGATGCTGACGAAAGCGATGGCCATCGATCACGGACACGAGAACATACGCGTGAATTGCATCTGCCCTTCGATCGTGGAGACGGAATTGGTGAAGGGACTCTTCGACGACAGCGAGCAGGGAGAAGCGAAGCGCAAAGCGCGGTTGTCGTCGATCCCGCTGGGGCGATTCGGGCAGCCCATGGATGTGGCGGAGATGGCGGTGTTCCTGGCTTCGGACCAATCGTCGTGGCTTACCGGGGCCGCGATTCCACTGGATGGAGGACTGACGGCTTATTGACGGGCGAAAAACGCGATGGCCAAGAAAATGTCGAAAGAAGAGAAACGGGTCACGGAACTCGTGCGGCGGCGGATGAGAGAGAGCCGCTCGACGGAGCTTCTGGGATTCGACGTGGAGAGCGTGCACGCGGGACGGGCCATTTTCCGGCTGGACGTGAAGCCTAACCACAAGCAGGTTCATGGCGTGGTGCACGGAGGAATTCTGGCAGCGCTGGCGGATACGACGGCGGCGATTGCGGCCTACACAGCGATACCCAAAGGGACGGAGATCGCTACCGTGGAGCTGAGTATTAATTATCTGGAGCCGGTGCCGGGCGGGCGCATCAAGGCGGATGCACGCGTTTTGCGCGCGGGCCGAAATTTTATCGTGACGGAATGCGAAATTTTCAACGAGAACGGGTCGCTGGCCGCAAAGGCGCTACTCACTTTCGGGGCAACCGCCGGACACTCACTTTACAAATAGTGCGCTTACTCGTCGCCGCCTTGGGCGGATTCCTCGCCGTCCTTGTAGACATACTTGATCACGCGCTTGAAAATGAGCAGATTGGGGCTGCCCTGGCGCGTAAGCTTGATGCAATCGCGGTCGTACCATTCGACCGTGCCGCGAAGTAGTTCGCCATCCTCAAGAACGACCGCCATCGGAGTATGAGACTGCATCTGTTTGACCCAGTAGAAGTTCTCGGCGTGGGTCGTTTCCGGCGGCGCTGGCTTCTTGCTCGGGATAGGGCCGTTGTGCTGAGGGCGGGGAATGCTCGGCTCCTTGACGTCCGGAAAACCCGGACGAAACATACGGCGATTCACCATGACTGCTCCTTCTAACCTAGGAGTGTGGAATATCTGCTGTCTAAGATGCGCGCGAAACGCCGCGGGTTACAGTCTAACCATTTAATAATGCATTTGGCGAATATTTATCGGCGCGCGTCAGGCGCGGGACGCCGCGAAACCGAGGGCGAAAGTGATGCCGCCAGAGCGTCGAGGCCGAGTTGGCGGTTCAAATTGCGCCGCGCCCCGGCGTAAATTTCGTCAAAACCAGCAATAGCGCGGCGAACCCACGCGGAATCCACCGTTTTGCCGAGCAATTGCAATTCTATCGCGAGCGGAGCATTGCGGAGGACCGGCTCTTGCACTTTGGACGTAATTTCAAGGAGATCGGTGAGCAGGCCATAAAAGACGCCGAGCTGATCCTCAAAGGAGGAATCGCGGTCCTTGGCGAGAGCCGAGGTATCAGAAAATAGCTGGGCGAAGCCTTGGCCGTGTGCGGCACGTTCGAGGATACGCAGCGTGTTTCTGCGGCGCTGAGCGGCTGCATCGACATCCATTTCGATGGCGAGGCCCGGGCTGCCCTCGGCGAGCTGCGCGGCGAGCTTTATTTCGGCGGGTTTACGGTTGGTTTTTTCTTTCAGGATTTTCTCCACAGCGGGTTGCGGAAGCGGCGCGAAATGAAATTGCAGGCAGCGCGAGACGATCGTCGGCAGAAGAGCATATGGCGAGGGCGCGGTGAGGATGAGGGTGGCCGAGCCGGGAGGCTCCTCGAGAATTTTCAGGAAAACATTGGCTACATCCCAGCGCATCGTCTCTGCGCCGTCCAGGATGAAAACACGGCGGCGGCCCATCGGTTGAAAGTAGGCGGCGCGCTGAACGGCACGCAACTGGCCCACACGCAACATAGGTCGCGCGACAGGACTCTTCAGCCGGACGGGATCGGGGACGAGCGCCCAAACGTCGGGGTGCGTCTGCAAAATTAGGGGTACACGCTCGACAGTGGCTGCTTCGGCGCTCTCGCCGCGCTCGACGAGTCCTTGCTCGACCAACGTTTGGGGATTGGCGAGCAAGGAGATGCGATGGCACGTGGGGCACTCGCCGCAGAAGTCGTCGGTGACGCGTTCGCAGTTCGCGGCCTGCGCGAACATTCGAGCGAGAGTGAATTTGCCGACGCCGCGCGGTCCGGTGAAAAGCAACGCGTGCGGAACGCGTTTTGTGCGAAGGGCACCCCGCAGCGCCGCGACAATTCGTTCGTTGCCTAGAAATTCCTGAAAGCCCATGGTCTATCGCGCTTCCTTTTTGGCCAGCGCAGAGAGTGATAACAGAACGATGCCGGAAACTTCGCTGGCGATGTGCTCGGCAGGGCGCATTTGATTGCGCTTCGTGTCGAAACACTCAATCGTATTCCAGTTCGGCCGCTTCGATAGCGAGTCGTACATCTGCGCGGCGTCTTCAAGGTGCCGCAAGCTGGCTTCCAGCAAATCTTTTTGCGCCGAGGTATAACTGCGCGCCGATTTCAGAGCCACCAGCTTTTGCGCTTCCATCGCCGGAACGCGGAGATAAAGCACTAAATCCTCCTTCGGCAGTCCATAAATCCCATATTCCAGATGCTCGATCCATTCCAGAAAAACCGCGCGCTTCTCCGAGGGCACGCGAGCGGTTTGGTGCGCGAGATTCGAACCGACATAGCGATCCACAAGGACAATTTGGCCGTTGTTCAGGGCCGCCTCCAACTTAGGCTTGGCTTCGAAACGGTCGCCGGCATAAAGGAGAGTGGTGAAATGCGGGTCGACATTCTCGAGCGAACCGAGATCGCCATTCAGAAACTGGCCGACCATCTTGCCAAACCAGGATTCGTATTGAGGAAAGCCAGTGGAATAAATAGAGTAGCCGCGAGCTTTGAGAGCAAGAGTGAGACGTTCGACTTGCGTGCGCTTGCCACTGCCATCGATGCCTTCGACGGCGATAAGTTTTCCGGGAGCGGTCATTTTTAGCGTGACCGCAGGTGCATCAGCGGCCGAAAGCCAGTCTAACCGCAGAGACTCTGCGCTGCAAATGCTAGCATGCTAGGATTCGACTTCAAACATGACACCAACTTCAGTACGGGAAAATCTGCAGCAAATTCAAGAGAGAATCGCTGGCGCGGCGGTGCGCGCGGGACGGAAGGCGGGGGAGATCACGCTAATCGCGGTGTCGAAGACGCATCCGGCGAGCGCTATCCGCGAGGCGTATGAGGCGGGGATTCGGCACTTTGGGGAAAACCGCGTCCAGGAGTGGGAAGGGAAGCGCGCGGGGACGGATGGACTGGCGGCGACGTGGCACCTGATCGGACATTTGCAAAGTAACAAGGCGGCGCGTGCGGCGAGACTTTTTCACAGCATAGACTCCGTGGATGATTTTGCGATTGCGCAGCGGCTGGATCGCACGCGGGCTGACGCCGGCACCATAGGCAAATTACGTGTGTTGATCGAAGTGCGAGTGGCGCCGGAGGAAACGAAGAGTGGAGTGGAAATCGACGAGCTTTCTGCATTGGCGGAAAGGATTGTCGATCTGCCTCAATTGGGGCTTGCGGGGCTGATGTGTATTCCTCCGTTTCTGGAAAAGGCGGAGCAGGTCCGGCCGTATTTCCGGCGGTTGAGAGGATTACGAGAGGACGTAGCGAAGAAACTTGGCGTCACCTTGCCTGTGTTGTCTATGGGGATGTCACATGATTTTGAGGTAGCGATCGAAGAAGGCGCGACGGAAGTGCGCGTAGGGACGGCGATCTTTGGGACGCGTGAAGCGAAATAGGGAATCGTCAGGAGTCAGATGCTGGAGATCCAAGAGCGGGAAGGCGCAGTGAGCTTTCTCGTGCGAGTGCAGCCGAGGGCGAGCAAAGAGGAGATCGCCGGAGAAATGGGAGGCGCGCTGAAGGTTCGGCTGCAAGCGCCGGCTTTGGAAGACCGTGCAAACGAGGCGCTGGTGGAATTCCTGGCGCAACTTTTGAAAACGTCCAGGACGGCTGTTAGAATTCTGAGCGGTGAAAGAAGCCGCACGAAACGCATTGAAATCCGCGGTGTGACCCGGCAGCAGATCCTTGGGCTGTTGGTGCAGGACGCTTGAGGCGTAACAGTTGAATCTTGTCCGGACGATGGAGCTAACTCCCCAATGAGCACAGATATTCAGGGAATGCAGAGCGATTTGCAAGCCGCCGGGATCGATGGCTGGCTTTTTTATGATTTTCGCGGGCGCGATCCCATCGCGCAACACATCCTAAGCTTGCCGGACGGCATGAGAACGCGCAGGTGGTTCTACTTCGTTCCGGCCAAGGGAACGCCAAAGAAGCTGGTGCACAAGATTGAGACGCAATCGCTGGCGTCGTTGCCAGGGGAGACGCTGTATTACTCGGCGCAGGAGGAACTGCGAAAAAATTTGAAAAAGATGTTTGGCCGCGCGAAGAACGTGGCGATGCAGTATTCGCCGAAAAACGCGATCCCCTATGTAGCTATAGTGGACGCGGGGACGATTGAGCTGGTGCGCGGCTCTGGCCCGAAGGTTGTCAGTTCTGCAGACCTCGTACAGAAATACGAAGCCCGCTGGAGCGCCGCACAGCTCGAATCGCATCTTTCCGCCGGAGTGGTCATCGACCGGATCGTGCGGGAAGCTTTCCAGCTTGCCGCGAAGAGCGTGCGCGAGAAAAAGACGCTGACGGAATTCGATTTGAAGAACTGGATCCTGAAGGAATTCGATGCGGCGGGAATTTGGACCGAGGAAGGCCCCGACATTGCAGTGAACGCGCATGCCAGCGATCCGCACTATGGACCGACGGCGGAATCCGCTTCGCCGATTCGCGAAGGCGATTTGCTGTTGATGGACGTTTGGGGAAAGAAGAAAACGCCTGGAAGCGTTTATTACGATGTTACCTGGATGGGTTATCTTGGCGCAAAAGTGCCGGAGAAATATGCGAAGGTCTTTGGCGTGGTGCGCGAGGCGCGCGACACGGCGACCGACTTGATCCGCAAACACGTTGCCGCGGGAAAGCCACTGCAAGGATGGCAGGTGGACAAAGTGGCGCGCCGCGTGATTGAAAAAGCAGGCTACGGAAAGTACTTCTTCCACCGCACCGGGCATAGCATCGGAGAAAAAGTGCACGGCAACGGAGTAAATATGGACGGACTCGAAACACATGATGTTAGGCACTTGATCCCGAACACTTGCAATTCAGTGGAGCCGGGAATCTATCTGCCGGAATTTGGCGTGCGCAGCGAAGTGAATGTGTTTGTCGGCGAGGGTGAGGCGCGCGTGACCGGGGCGATCCAGAACGAAATCCTGGCGTTGCTTGCGTAACCTGAAAGTGGAAGGGAGAGGAATGGCAGACGAGACGACAGCGCCGGTAGCTCCACAGCACGATTCCACGCGCGACACAACGACGCCGGGAGCTCTGTCGCCAGATTACAGGCATGAGACGATGGCATACGTCATCGGCGTGGCGGGGTGGCTTGTGCCCGGGCTGGGTCACGCTCTCTTGAAGATGTGGGGCCGCGCGGCGATGTGTTTTCTGACCGTGGGCACACTCGTGATTCTTGGCGCAGGGATGCGCGGCAACGTGTTTAGCTCGAGGGGCAACGATGCGTTCGATTCGCTCGGCTATCTGGCGGATTTGGGCACGGGCACGTTTTATCTACTGGCCCGGTCGCTCGAAACCGGCGGCGCGGACGTCTCGCACGCGGGCGGCGATTACGGCACGCGCTTTCTCGCCACGGCCGGTATGCTGAACCTTTTGTCGGCGCTGCACGCGTATGAAGCGGCGCGAGGACGCAAAGCATGAACGCAGGAATGGGGTTCAAGCTCAGCCATTTGCAATCCATGTTGCTTTTCGCATTGCTGATTTCCATTGCGTTTGGCTTCCTAAGCCGCCGGCAGCCGATCGAGCGCGCAAAATATATCGTGTGGTCCCTGCTTCTTTTTCTTTTGATCGGCGTGGGAATCGGCTGGGCGATGTATCCCTTCTCGCGCTGAAAGGACGCCATATTCGCGGATGAATTGACAGTAATTTTCAGCGAATGCTATTGTGATTGGAGCGGGCCGAGGTAGCTCAGTGGTAGAGCAGCCGATTCGTAATCGAAGCTGTGCCCAAGGCAGCAAAACGTTTCCTAACTTTGCCTAACGAAATCAATCAGATGGCCGCTTCTGGCTACTGAGTCCATTTTTT
>MNEA01000166.1:0-7301 GCA_001917435.1 Acidobacteria bacterium 13_2_20CM_2_57_6 | reverse complement strand
TGGCAGTTTGCGCGCTTGAAGCTTGATCGCATGGAAGCGGCTACGTCGCTGAGGGACCTTTCCGCATTGCCTGGGAACCGTTTTGAAGCGCTGGTAGGCGACCGCAAAGGCCAGTACAGCATCCGCATTAACGATCAATGGCGGATTTGCTTCGAGTGGGCCGACCGCTCACCGGGGCCGTCAAACGTAGAGATTGTTGACTATCACTAGGAGCATCGCGATGGCACTGACCGCTATCCATCCGGGTGAACACTTGGCTGAAGAACTGGAAGCACTCGATATGAGCGCGGCTGAACTGGCGCGAAAGATCAACGTGCCGACCAATCGCATCACGCAAATCTTGAACGGAACGCGCGCCATCACGGGTGACACTGCCCTGCGCCTCGCTCATTTCTTTGGCACGAGCGCTCAGTTTTGGCTGAATCTACAGAGCCTCCACGACTTGCGGCTCGCCCAGGAGAAGGTAGGAAAATCCATCAAGACTCTTCCCAGGCTAAAACGGCGCGAGCTCGTCCACGCATGAAGCGTTAACACGACGAATTCCGGAAACGACGAACCTCGGCCTGAAAACCGGCAAGCTCCTCGATCCCATTTCCCAATTAGCATCCAATGCTCTGCACTTGCGCCCCTCGCCACCACTCGTCCAGTTTCTCCCGGTACGGGTATACCGTGACGCCACGCGCGTGCTGGTGACATGAGGATGGGCAGCCCTTCATTCCTCTCCCATCTCTGCACACGCGAGACCGAGCGACGCAGATAACAGGAGATCTCTTTTCAGCTATCCAGTCGTTTGCACGCCTTGTCGGGAGCCTCTCCCGGCAGTCTCGTCCCACTGTCGATTGCATCCCAGCTTGCTGAATCTCCACGGCATTCATTGCTCTTCCTTCTCGATCCGCTGCTTCTCCAGTAACAGCGAGTCGGCAAACGCTCCATCGTCGTTCGCATGGGAAAACACGAGCTCTTGCGCTTCCTCCGTCGTTCCGGTCAGCATCAGCGTATCATCCACCTTCACGCACGGAGTATCGACGCTTTTTTCGTCCATCTTCGCCTTCAGCCACCTTGCGCTCAAGAATGCCATCTGGATCGAGTCCTGACTGATCTCCAAGCGCGCGATGGTATGTGCGCGGGTAAAATGCGCGCGGTAAAACTCGTTCCCCTCCTTGCTGCTCTGGGGATAAATGTCCATAAAATCAAAAGCGCCCAGCCGCACGACGTGGGCCTCGAATTCTCCCGACACTTCCTGCTCTCCGTCCTTTTCCTTCACCACCAGCTTGTACTCCTTCTCCTTCCCCTCCTCCTTTCTTTCTTTGAATGAGAACGTCACGTCTCCTTCTTTGTCACTCCAAATTCCGTTCAATCTGGAATCGGCCTCCAAATCTAGCTGGGTGTAAAATGGCTGAAGCGACGTAATGAACGGACTCCCGTCGCTGTCGCACCCGGTCGCAACAATACTCCCGAATGCGAGCGCTACTCCTAGTGGCCAGCTCCACCGCCAGGAACGCTTGCCCGTTTGTTTAGCCATAGTCGCACTCCTTCGAGGGCCGCCCCGGCCGTCCGGCAATTCTGCCGGGGGCCTGTTGGCAATCACTTCCCCTCATTAAGGTATAGCGACAAAAAAAGGTGGGAATTGCAGTCCTAATGGAGCTTATTCCGTGCTTTCATTCCCCGCGCCGGGCCATCCGCGCCACGGCCATTTTGATGGCCGAGTATCGCGTCGCACTCACCATCAGCAAGGAACCCAGAATCAGCAGCAGGATGGGCCAGCGCGACTTCTGCTTGAAGATGTCTTCTTGCAGCCGGACCAGCCCGATCCCAAGAAATATCATTCCGACGACGAAATAGTTCTTCATCTGCTTGCGAATGCTTCCGTACACAAATAGCAGCGCCGCTGCTGGCAGCAGCATTTCAAAAACACGCGCTTCCCTCTTCATCAACCGATCGTTCAGTTGACCTTCCCATCTTCCGGTTGCCTCCAGCCCTAAAAAAAACAATGAGGTCAGCACATGTCCAGGTATCACAAATCGGAACGCTTTACCTACGGCGCGCATTTGCGATAGGGAGAACCGCTCGCAAATCACCTCCAAGAGCAAATAAATCCCCGCATTGATAATAAAAAGATACTCGATCTCGCCGCGCGTCCAGGGCAATCGCGCTGCCAGCCACTCCTGATAAGGCTTATGAGTGCCTGCCAGCCCGCTCAGCGCTGCAAATGTGAAAACCACTGCGATCGGGTAGAAGTACCGCGAGTCGTTCGGCAAATGGCGCCACTCCAGCGCCAGCGCCATCGCGAAAAACAGCAGGACGGCGGGGATCAGCCGGAAATAGAATTTTCCGGGGTCAGTGTCTAGCCACTCCAGCAGCCCCAATCGTGATAAGCCCTTTAGCATCAATCACAGAGCAACCGATTTTCGAGCGGCTGCATTCCCGTTGATGGGGTTTCCGCGGACAACAGACGGAGTACTTCTAAATGACACTGAAGGGTTACGTCTTCGCCACTTATAGTCATTAAATATTTAGCCTCACGGTCAATATAGAATTCTCAGGATGGCCTCTCTTCGTTGTGGAGGTTTTTTCGGCCTACTGGCAGTTAAACGCCATGCTCGCCGCCAAAACGCGTAAATTCAAGGCCTTGCGAAAGGAATCAGACAAAGCTAAAATCATTTTGCGTCTTACTTTCAATCTGGTGCGCGATCGGATTTTCTTGGGCACGTCAGGAAAAGCGTGAGTGTTTCAGAAGCGGAAGCGTGGCGATCGCCTGTCAGTAGAGCACAGGATGGTTCCGAGCGAGTGGAGCATTTCCGATTAGCAGTGATGTAATGCTGCGCTGAAACCCGGAGAGAAGAACGCAAGTTGTACGCAAAAGGCCAAGCAGCGGAATAAAGTCTTTATTATCAAGGGCCGAGGTAGCTCAGTGGTAGAGCAGCCGATTCGTAACCGGAACCTGAACCAACGCCGCCAAAGGGACCCTAACTATGCCTAGCGGAATCAATAAGATAAATAATCGCTCTTATTGGTTCCGCTTTGCTCTGTTTGCTGGTGTTTGGGTCCGTCGATGAATATTTGATGAATGGTCTGGTATGTTTTCCTGAGTTGCGCAGCTCGTTTGTAATCGCGTAGAAATGTTAGGGCGTTCTGTTCGATCCCCACCGCCCCTACCAAACTTTTAATTCAACGAGATAAAAACACTCGGGGCAATGAGGGGCATTAAGCCACCTGAGAAGCCAATACGAGACGAACGAGTTTGCAGTGCGCCTCGCCGGCATACGCTCCAAGTCTTGCTGACGAGGTAGCTAGATACTATTATCCTAGTGTCGGAAGCGACTGCTGTGCTGAGTTGGCAGTGCTGCTTGACTCGCCTATTGATTGCACTTCGGAAAAGTACGTGGCACCTGGTCACAAGACCGGAGATACGTAGCGAGTGGATCGTGACGAAAGTCGTATGTGCCCGCGACCGTGCGGGTAATTCCCGAAATCACTGGCGGAGTGGCATATGTTGGGGTTGGATCTGGTGCTGATATAGAAGGTGGCGGCGCAACGGACTCGGTTGAGGAATTAAACTTGAGGAGTGGACAATCTTTGAGGATTTCCCATGCGACCTGACATCGTTCCAGGGGCTATCTTCCCCGACTATGAACTTTCCGACCACACCGCGAAACGCCGAAAGCTCTCCGACTGCAAGGGCAACATCCAATGGATCTCGTCCTCAGCCGCGGATGTTTCTATCCCAAGGACCACCGGCAAGCTGAATTGCTTGTTGAACTCCATGGTGAGATCGAGGTTGGCTATTGTCGGTTGGAACAGGCTAGGATTGTGACTCCTCCCACGACAAATGAGCAAAGTGTGCCACCTCTCTTTCATCCGCGGTGTGCCGTCCGATGAAGATCAAGCGGAGGATCTGCTGATGCAATGTCACCGTCTCGGCAAAAGCTCGCGCCGCGAGTTCCTACGAGGCGCTGCGGCCATCGCCTTAACAGGGCGGGGATTCATGTCTCTCGGGAGGCCGGTTCTGGCTTACGTGGGTACTTACAGCTCTCCGCAAGGTCCGGAGGGCGCTATCGGTCGTGGGCAGGGAATTTACCTATTCGAGATGAATGCTGCGACGGGGGCTCTGCGACAACGCGACGTCTTTCCTAGTGACTCGAACCCGTCATGGCTGGCTCTCAATCCTTCCCGAACGCACTTGTATTCAGCGAACGAGATCTCCAATTACAAGCGCACTAACGCCGGCTCTATCAGCGCCTATTCGATTGATCGGCCAACGGGGCGTCTTACGATATTAAATACCGTCAGTTCCGAAGGAGCGGGCCCTGCCCATCTAAGCGTCCACCCTTCTGGCAAGCACGTCTTCGTAGCCAACTATCACGGCGGAACGGTAGCAGTACTCCCTGTGCGCCCGAACGGCGAGCTCGGCGTCGCTACTGATGTCATTCACAACAGCGGCACGATAGGTTCAATCCGTGCAACCAGCGCACCTCCTGGAAGCTTTGCCATCAGCGGCCATGATAAGCCGCACGCACACATGATTCAGGCTGATCCCGCGGGTAAGTTCGTCCTGGCGAGCGATCTTGGATTGGACCAGATCTTCATTTGGAAGTTCGATGTGGAGACGGGCAAACTCTCTCAAGCCAATCCGGCCAGCGTAACGCTGCCTCCCGGCGACGGGCCGCGCCACTTCGCTTTTCATCCCAGCGGGCAATGGTTTTACTCGCTTCAAGAGGAAGGATCGACGTTGGTAACATACGACTATGACGCTGAAATGGGAAAGTTGACGGCGAAGCAAACCGTTTCAACGTTGCCCAAAGACTTCAAAGGGACAAATTTTACTTCGGAAGTTATGATCTCCTCAAACGGAAGATTTCTCTATGCTGCGAACCGGCTGCATGACACCATCGCGTGGTTCTCGATCGACGATGACGGAAGACTTGCGTTTGCCGCAGAGGAATGGACTCGGGGCGACTATCCGCGCAGCTTTAGTATCGATCCCGCGGGGAACTACCTCTACTCTTGTAATCAAAGAGCTGATGGAATCACGACGTATCGAATCAACCGGAAGACGGGCGCCCTGTCCTTCGCCGGCCAATATACCGCCGTTGGTACCCCCGCGATTATGGTCTTCTTGGCTTAAACACGTTTAGATCAGAGACTTCATCGATTGCGGAGGCAAGGAACAGACAATGATAAAAAATCTCACCCGGCGGAAATTCCTCCAGCGCAGTGCAGGTGCGGCCGTGGCTATGTCTGCCGCAAAAAGCGTGTTTCTCGGAGACTCGCGCCTCGAAGCAGCCGGCTATCTGGAGGTGCCGCCCAGCGACCGCGTACGATTCGGCATTATCGGCATTGGCATGCAAGGTTCCGATCTGCTCAGAAATTCCATTCAGCTGCCGGGAGTCGAATGCGTTGCTGCGTGTGACCTTTATGACGGCAGACATCGCCTGGCCAAGGAAATCGTCGGTGCCGGCGTCTCGACAACAAGACGCTACCAGGAACTTCTGAACAACAGGGAAATCGACTGCATTGTCGCGGCTGTGCCTGATCACTGGCACAAGAAAATCGTTGTCGCTACCGTTCTCGCAGGAAAAGACATCTATTGCGAGAAGCCCATGTCGCATTCAGCGGTTGACGGCCTGGAAATGGTCAAAGCCGCTAAATCCAGCGGCCGTATCGTGCAAATCGGCTCCCAAGGTGTCAGTTCGGTTCTGTACGCGAAAGCAAAGGAACTCCTTGAAAAAAACGTTATCGGTGAATTGATGATGGTCGAGGTCGCACTTGGACGAAACAGTCCCGATGGAGCCTGGCAGTATCCTCTGCCGCGCGATCTTTCTCCGCAGACGGTCGATTGGGATACCTGGCAGGGCGACGTGCCAAAACGTCCGTTCGATCCCAAACTCTTTGCGCGTTGGCGCTGTTGGAAGGAATACGGGACCGGTGTCGCCGGCGATCTTATGGTTCACCTCATCAGCGGCATGCTCTTCATGCTCGGCTTGAACGAGCCTCCAAGGCGGGCCCTGGCAACAGGCGGGATCCTGCGCTGGAAGGACGGGCGCAACATGCCGGATGTTCACGCCGCACTGTTCGATTATGGCCCACATCCTGTGTACGTACGACTAAACCTCGGCACCGAAACTCATGATGGTTACCGTTTTTTGGGTTCGAAGGGCATCCTCGAAGTTTCGGGGCACACCATCAATTATCTTCCGCAAAGTGGTAACGACGAATCTCCAAGCTATTACGCCCAGAGTTTTCCTAAGGAATTACGCGAAGAATATGTCAAGGAATGGCACGAAGAGCATGACCTAGCGCCGGGCAAAGAAACAATTTCGGAGGGCTTCAGCTACAGCTCGGTTTCCTCCGGAGAGCTCAAACCGCATCTCTGGAACTTCTTCCAAGCTGTGCGCACCCGCCAGCCAGTTGTCGAAGATGTGGTATTCGGCCACCATGCTGCGCTGGCCTGCCACATGGCGAATGAATCTTATTTCCGTAGAAGCGCGGTCGTGTGGGACGCTGCCGCCGAAAAGATCGAGGCGTAATAGCGAAGTGCAGTGCTATGCAATCAAGTCTCATTAGTTTGTTATAGGGAGCCATAGCCTGGGTTTAGGGCGGGTGGTTCGTAATCTCGGAGATATCGCCGAGCCTTGTCCGTACATGGACTGAATTGATCTCGTGGAATCCGGTCAGCGTCTAGCGCTCAAGCATAACGTACGTGGCCTCGTGCACTTCATTCAGTTAAGCTGACCAGTCTTTCCCTGCAACTCTGGTGTACCCTTCCCATCTGTGAGCACGACAGGGGCATTACTCCAAGCGGCCTTCAATCAGCCTCGATTTGCTCTTGTCGCGAGCGCGTCCAAGGTGCGTAATGGCGTTCGGTGATTCGGATGCTGCTGTGTCCGAGAAGCACAGAAACTCTTTCGAGTGGGACACCAGAGGGTAATAGCTATCCTGAGCACGTTACGGTATCAGTGCATTCCTTCGGGGAATTGCAAGCAAGGTTTGAGCAGTGGAATGTCCGCGTCCGCGGATGTCTTTTGGCAGCAGACTTGGCGGGAATTCATTTCTATGGCCGTTGGGACGATTTTGGGCGTATCGTACCGAAAACAGACTGCTAGTTTTGTGTGAAAGGAGTGTGCTATGCGAGCTGCCTGGGGAGTGCTATTTCTCTCATTGGTTGTCAATACCAGCAGCTGTTTGGCCCAAACGGTAGGGGCCAGCTTACAAGGCACAGTGTACGACCCGTCCGGGGGCTTTGTTCCTGGCGCGGCGATCGAGATCCGCAACGCCGAACAAGGCGCGGTGCGAGCTCTTAT
>MNEA01000012.1:27924-29087 GCA_001917435.1 Acidobacteria bacterium 13_2_20CM_2_57_6 | reverse complement strand
AACAGCGGATAACTTGGCGAAGGAATCAGAACTTCGTCGCCTGGATCACAGAGTGTTCGAAAGATGTAGGAATACGCTTCGCTGGTGCTAGTCGTAAGAAAAATATCCTCAGGCGAAACGTTCTCACCTCGGTCGGAATAGTAGTTGGCGACCGCCCGGCGTGCCGATTTCATCCCCCGCAGATTCGGCTCGTAGGAAAGCGCCGCTGGATTGCGCAATGCTTCCAGGATCGCGGCGCTGTCGTATTCGAACCCGCACTCCGTAGGATTCGAAACCGTCATGTCGATCAACAGTTTGCCTGCCGCGCGGTGCGCCGCGAGCGCTTCGCTCAGCCGATTCGGCGCCAAATTCCAATTGGTTCGTTTTGCAAACATTTTCTAAGCCGCATCACTATAGGGGAACCACTATATTTCTGTAGGGACGGACTTTCAGTCTGTCCTCTCTTCCTGCCGTTGTTCTTGGATTTTGTAGGGGCGCAGCACTGCTGCGCCCTCCTCCAGTCAATTGCCATGCGTTCCCCGAAGCCAAAACTCAATTGACGTATACTGGACGCGCCACAAAGCCATGACCTCGCAGCCACAAATCACTTCCCCGCTCGAGCCCGTGCCACAACTGGATCTCTCCGCACAGTACGCGGCCATCGGCGCAGAGATTCGAACGGCTGCCGAGCGCGTCATGGCTTCGCAGCAATTTGTGCTGGGCCGCGAAGGCGCGGCGCTGGAAGAGGAAATCGCCAAACTCTGCGGTGTCGCTCATGGTGTCGGCGTTGCCTCTGGAACAGACGCTCTGATTCTGGCGTTGCGCGCGTGTGGCGTTCAGCCAGGCGACGAAGTGCTCCTCCCGCCGTTCACTTTTGTGGCCACCGGAAGCGCTGTTAGCGCTCTCGGCGCGAAACCGGTCTTCGCGGACATTCGCCCGGACACTTACAATGTTGATCCCGCCGAATTCGGACGCCGCGTGACTCCCCGCACGCGAGCTATCGTCGTAGTCCATCTCTACGGCCTTGCCGCGGACATGGATTCCATCCTCGCGTTCGCAAAAAAGCGCAAACTGCAGGTGATCGAAGACAACGCACAGGCTATCGGCGCATCTTACAAAGGCCACCGGACGGGCTCGTTTGGCGATGTGGCTTGCCTCAGTTTTTATCCCACAAAAAATCTTGG
>MNEA01000012.1:0-27882 GCA_001917435.1 Acidobacteria bacterium 13_2_20CM_2_57_6 | reverse complement strand
CGTGGGACTGGCAGCGCGCCCGCCAGTCCCACGCCGCGGAATACAATCGTCTATTCAGTCAGATTCCCGGCGTGATGCCGCCGCTCGCGCCGGAAGGCCTCGAACACGTCTATCACCAATACACGATCCGCATCGAACAGCGCGATGCGCTACAGAAATTCTTGAACGAGAAAAAAATCGGCAGCACCGTCTATTATCCTTACCCGCTCCATCTGCAGCCGCTGTACGCCTCGCTCGGTCACAGGGCCGGCGACTTCCCGCACGCAGAGCGCGCGGCGCGGGAAGTTTTATCGCTGCCGATGTATCCGGAATTGCGAAAAGAACAGATCGCACGAGTTGTTGAAACAGTCGCCGAATTTCTGAAATGTTAATTTCTTAGAGCAATTAAAATTTCACTTGCCCAAATAAAGAAGTGCCAACAAGAAAATCCAGAGTCCATCCATGAAATGCCAATAGTAGGAAGTGATTTCAGCGGCCGCGGGAAGCGAAATGTTTGTCTTTTCAAATTTGCGGAACCCAACAAAAAGCAGGGCGCCGACGCCCCCCAACAGGTGGACCGCGTGTGCGCCCGTGAAAATATAAAAGAAACTGCTGGCCTGGTTGCTCGCGATGTACACGCCCTGCGCGACAAGCTGACGCCACGCGACGAGCTGGCCAGCCACAAAAAGAAAACCAAGCGCCGTAGTCATTAGCCAGAATTTGTGAAAGCCGGAAGCATCCGCAAGAAAGAGGCGGCGGCGCGCGGATTCAAGAGTAAAACTGCTTGCAAGGAGAACGCCGGTGTTGGCCCAGAGAATCCGCGGAAGGTGGACGGTCACCCACAGATCGCTGCCTCGCCGCAACACGATGAAAGCGCTCGCCAGCGCCATGAAAAACATCAAGATCGAAACGATGCCTATGGTGATTGCAGTGGAGTAACGTTTCGGCGAGGGGGGCCACTTGCGGCGGTGATTGCGATCGTCGCCGCCTCCGTCGCCGTCATCGCCTCCGCCCGGTGGTGGCGTGGGGCCGCCTCCTCCGCCGCCAATGTCTTCGACGACGATCTCGATATCCGGAACTGCGGTTGTGCCCGGCATGGCGAATCTTTCTTTATTCTCCGAACGCTACTCTCCAGACTTGCGGGCCTTGACCACCTGCTCCGGGGCGAGGTGTTGCGGCACAAAATCTTCGGCCGCTTCCGGCACGCTGAACTCGTAAGCCCCACGATACACCACCGGGACGGTCACGCCAAAATCGTCGGCGGGCGGCGGTGAAGAGACGCTCCATTCGAGGGTGGTAGCGCACCAGGGATTGTATTCCGCAACTTTTTCGCCTCGGAAGAGGCTCCACAGAAAATTGATGAGGAACAGTCCCTGCGCGAAAACGGTGAGGAGGATCGCAACGGTGATGAACGTGTGAATCGAAGAGCCGGCCGCAACAACGGAAGGTGCGACGTTGCTTGGTAAAACACGCGCATGGGCGATCAGACCGAGCCAGTGCATAGGCATGAAGGCGCAGTAGACGCCGGCAAAGGTCAGCCAGAAATGAAGTTTGCCGAACGGCTCGTTCAGGCGGCGGCCAAAAAGTTTGGGAAACCAGAAAAACAGCGCGCCAAGAATTGCAAAGGTCGCGGCGACACCCATCACGAGATGGAAATGGCCGGTGACGAAATCGTCGCTGACAGCGGCAGCGGCGGCGAGATCGTGGCGTGCGAGGAAAATGCCGGACAGTCCACCGGAGAGAAAAAGTGAAACAAAACCGAGCGCGAAAAGCATGGCGGTGTTGAGCTGCACGCGCGCGTTCCACAGTGTGCCAAACCAACTGACGACGAGGATCGTGGCGGGAATTCCGAGCGAGGAAGCCAGAAGCGAAAAAACCAGCGGCGAAAAGGGATTCATGCCACTGGAAAACATATGCTGACCCCAGACGCAAAAACCGAAGACACCTACGCCGCAAAGCGCTAGAACCACGAGGCGTTCTTTCCAGACCGGCTTGCGGGAAAACGTGGAAATCAGGTGCGTCGTAAGGCCGAAGCATGGAAGCATGGCGACGTAGACTTCGGCCAGCGCGAAAAACCAGAACAGGCGCTGCCAAAGCACGGGGACGGCGTTGGGGATGACGCCCGACCGTTGATTGGCAACGAAATTCAGTAGGGGAAAAAAGTGTGTGCTCAAGAGGCGGTCCGAGAGCAGGCAAACGCAAGCCGCCAGCAGAATGCTGAAAATTAAGGCGCCGAGAATGGCGTTGATGAACCAGGCCCAGACGGTGAGCGGAAGGCGAGGGAGAGTCATGCCCTGGGCGCGGAGATCGATGGTGGTGACGCTGAAATTGAGTGCGTTGAGGAGCGACGCGGCGCAAAAGATGGCGACGCTGACGATCCAAAGTGTGATGGCGGGTTGAGGAGAAAGGAAGAATGTTGTCGTCAGACCGAAGAGCGAAGCAACCGTGAGCCAGAACGCGAGAAGGTTCAGCGTGGGAAAGGCCATTTCGCGTGCGCCGATTTGCAGCGGAAGAAAGTAGTTTCCGAAGCCGGCCTGCGGCGCCGCAGTGAGCACCAGAAAAACCATCAGCGAACCATGGAGCGTGGTGAGCGCGGCAAAGCGGTCCGGCGCGTTGCCGAGGTTGGAGAGGAACGGGAGATGCAGTCCCGGCCAAGCCAGATGGATGCGCATTAGCAACGACATCGCCATGGCAAGAAAAACGCTGAACAGCGCGAGCCACAGGTAGTTCAGGCCGATGGTCTTGTGATCGCTGCTGAAGACGTAGCGGGACACGAAGCCGTTCTTTAGCGTTTCCGGTTGATTTGCGTTGCTGTCGTCCGTGGACATGCCTGTCTTGGAAGCGGCTGGCGGCCTGCTGCTGAACCCAGCCGCCGAGCGCGGCATAAATAGAATACATCCGCAAGGAAAAGGCAAGGCGCACGACGAGCGGTTCGTTGCAAAGAGCTGAAACCCACAAAAGCCCAGATCCAGAGCAAGATGGGGCCCTGAACGGGGATCTACGTTTCTGTAAATTCTGGTTTAGGGCTTTGCGGCCGATGCCGCCTGGACAGCGGTTGCCTGGGCTCTGCGGAAAGCGTCGAAATCGGCCCAGACATGCTGCACGGTCTTCTCGTCGAAAGCCTTCACGGTAGGATCCCCGCCCTTCGAGGAATAGATTTCCAGCTTCACCTGGCCGCAACCCGGTTTCACGGCGTCCGGCGAATACAAGTAAATGCCTTTGTAGGTGGAATCGTCCATCTTTACCAGGCGGTTCTGTACTGACACCGTTACGGGAACCCTGCCAGGATGGATTGGCTCCACTTCCTTGTCCCCGCAAAACAGCTTCATGGTCTGGAAATCGGTCTTGAACTTGAGCTTTGCAGCTGAATTGAGGCTGAACGAGCGGCCGAACGCCGATCCAAACCCTTCCTTGGCCTTAGGCATTACGTATATTCCGAATACTGCTGGATGCGCGCCGGCTTCCTCTTCCCACTCCTTCGGTTCATCGGAGTTGCCTGTGTTCTCCTCGGCGGCTTGTTGTTTCTTGTTGCGCTTCTTATGCTCGCGCTCGGCCTGCAGGCGCCTCTCCTCCTGCTCCCGGTAATCCAGGGGAGGTGTGGAAAGAGCGATATTGAAGCGGCGGAGTCCCCGTGGCTTTCGCGCGATTCTGCTCGAGCAGGGCAAGTGCCTCCTCAATGCGCACGATCCCCGACACGCCTGGCCCGTCTTCTCCGCGCGTGCCGAAAGTTGTCAGCCCGATGACCTGGCCCGCTCCGTTAAAGAGCGGCCCGCCTGAATTTCCCGGGTTAATGTTGATGTCCGACATGATGGTGTGCGGCTCGACCTTGCTAACGATGCCGGTGGTGATGATCTTATCGAGGCTCAGCGGGCTGCCGATGGTGAACACGCGCTCGCCCTCCTGCACCGGGGTTCTGCCCGCCCCGGCCCGATACAGCGGCGCGGGCGAAGCGTTCGGAAGAGCAGCAATGTTCACCGACAGCAACGCGACATCCTTCTGAGGATCGGCGGCAATCAGCTTGGCCGCGATCTTGTGTGTGCGATCAAACTGCACAGCCAAATACTCCGAATTACCCACGACGTGCTGATTGGTCAGGATGAGCCCTTTCGCGTCGACGAAAAATCCTGTGCCGTGCCCCGATTCGCTCCTTACAGTTACGACCGTGTTCTTCAGCCGCTTGAAGTGCTCCGTGAGGTCATTGCTGGCGGCCTTTGCTGCGGACGCGGGAGCAGGAATTTCCTCCACTTTGGCGTTGTCATTGGTGAGGTCAATGTTCTGCTCGCCGCCCGAAAGCGATACCTGAATGTTCCAAGAAAAGCGCTTGCCTCCCAGTTCGGCGGGCTTCTCTGACGAAACCGCGCACCGCCCGGGCGGAAGCTGTGCTTCCGCAGTTCCCTCCAGGCTGGTCTTCACCTCCGTGGCCTTTCCCGCGCATTTGAGCGACACCAGGAAGAAGGGGACCGGCTTCTGACTGAGTTCCTGGTCCACGAGGATGACCCGGAGTCGAACTTTGACCAAATTGGGGTGTGCAAGCGTTGCGAGAGCAGACAAGAGTCCGAACAAAACCACCGATAGGTAGCGTTTCATGACCTGCCTTTCGACGTGAGCGCGATACTTCTATGATTGGGCCGCTCGCGCCGTGGATCAATAGTTGCGGGTCAGCCCTATTCCAATAAGTTAATCTACGGATGGGCAAGGCGGGGGAGGAGGAAGCGGAAGAAGGCTTCGGGGTTGGAGTCAAGGCAGACTTGGGTGTTGGAGGGATTGGGCGCGCTGGAGGGGCCCGGGTCGGCGCGCGTAAAACCTTTGTCATCAACGCGAATATGCATCGGTTGGACCGGGCAAAGGGCGGGATTGACGAGGAAGGCGATGGTCATAGGGTCGAAGAGCGTCGGCGTTTGCTGGCCCCACTGGTGGTAGAGGAGCGTGAGCGCGTCTGTGAGCGGAGTGCCCTGGCTGAAGAGGAATGCGCGCTTAACTTCGTCGAGCTTGAGCTGGGTAGCGTCGAGGGGCATGACGAAGAGTGGCACGCCAGCGGCGAACAGTTTCTGGGCGGAAGGAATGTCATTGAGGATGTTCCACTCAGGCTCCGGAGGTGTGGGAGGGCCGAAGCCGAGATCGCCGTACCCGCGCTTGATGGAGCCGCCCATCAAAATGACGCGCTTGAGCTTGCGGAACGTGGCGGGGTCTTTGTCGATGGCGGCGCCGACGTTCATCAGCGGGCCGATAGCGATCAGCGTGATTTGGCCCGGGTTGCGGCGGATCTGGTCGAGGAGGAAGGCGACGGCGTCGGGATGGGACGGCTTGGCGAAGCGGTTGTTCTCGGCGTAACGACGCTGGGTGAACGTGCCTTTTGGCGGAGTGGGCGTGCCGGCGGCTACGGGAACGTCCTGGCGGCCAGCTTCGGCGAGAAAGCGGTCAAGAACCTTGGCGCGGGTTTCCGTGTCGCCAAAAGTGGTGGTGATGCCGAGGATTTGGAGTTCGGGGCTGCGGAGAGCAAGAGCGACGGCGAAGGCGTCGTCAATGTCGTCGCCGATGTCCGTGTCGATGATGACTTTTTCAGGCGAATTCTTGTCTGGAGCGGCAGGACTCGCGACGGATTGGGCTTTGCTGGCAGGAGCGGAGAGCAGGATCGCAAAACCAAGCGTACAGGCGAGGATCGCATTGAGTCTGAACATGGATAAACGATTGAGTGCGGAAAATTTTGGTGCGGTCGAGAGGACTCGAACCTCCACGCCTTGCGGCGCTAGCACCTCAAGCTAGTGCGTCTGCCAGTTCCGCCACGACCGCGATGAGAACCATCGTAAAGGCAATACTGCAGGGTGTCAAATGAGCGCCTTGGAATTGGGAGAAACGAGCTGGCGGCATAAAGCCGCCTCTAGGAATGCTCGTTACGGTTTTTTCGGCTGCGTTGGAGCCGGTTGTGAAGACGCCGGCGGTGGAGAGGCCGGTTTCGTCCCAGGCTGCGACGTGGATGGCGTCGAGGTCGCGGGAGGCTGAGAAGCAGGCTGGGAATTGGGCTGCGACGTTGCCGGCGTTGTCGCGGGTGTGGTTGCCGGAGTAGTGGCAGGGGCAACTGGGGTTGTTATCGGCGCCGGTTTTGGCGCGGGCTGAGAAACCTTCTCGAGGATCGAGCTGCCTGTGCCGACGGCTTTATCGGTGCGCAAGACCATGGCAAAAGCGCACAGCATGAACATGACGGCGCACCACGTGGTGGCCTTCGATAGAACGTTGGCCGCACCGCGCGGTCCAAAAGCGGTCTGGCTGCCCGCTCCGCCGAAGGCGCCAGCGAGGTCCGCGGCCTTGCCGCTCTGGAGCAACACCACGATGATGAGCACGAGGCAATTCAAGACGAAAAAGCTTGAGAGCAGCCATCCAGCAAAGCGGAAGCCGAGGGCAATTATTCCGAAGCCGACAAGCAGGGCGAACGCCCACTTCATTGCAGTTTTTGTTTCCATACTTCCCTTCCATCAATAAAACCAGAATCACTGACCGTGAGCCAGCGCTACTTGAAATTTACAATCGCAGCAAACGACTTCGGGTCGAGGCTTGCGCCGCCCACGAGCGCGCCGTCCAATTCTTCCTGCGCCATCAATCCCTGAATATTGTCAGGCTTGACGCTGCCGCCATAGAGAATCCGCAGGGCAGAGGCGAGAGGGACAGAGAACGTTTGTCCCGCGCACCGCCGAAGAAGACTTCTTTGGCGAGGTCGGCGTCGCGTTCTTCCTGGGTTTCTCCCAGGCAGACGATGGGGGTGAGGCCGCTTTCGAGGGCCATCAAGGTTTTCTTGGCGACATTGTCGTCGCTTTCGCGAAAAAGCTGGCGGCGCTCGGAGTGGCCGATGATGACGTAGCGGCAGCCGGCTTCGGCGAGCATGGGAGCCGAAACTTCACCGGTGAAGGCGCCTTCCTTGCTCCAGGAAACGTTCTGGCCGGCGATGGCGACGCTGGACCCTTTCGCGGCTTCGACAGCGGTCGAGATCGCGGTGAAAGGCGGGGCGACGACAATGTCGCAGTGTTTTGCGTTCGAAACGAGCGGGGGGAAGGAGGAGAAAAACGCGCGGGTATCGGCGAGCGTTTTGTACATTTTCCAGTTGCCAGCGATTACCCGGCGTCGCATGTGAGCCTCCGAAGAAAAAAAGGAAAAAGATAACGCAGAGACGCTGAGAACTCCGGGGGTTCGCAGAGAAGACAGGCGGTCATTTGTTGGTGAGGGCTTCGACGCCGGGAAGTTTGCGTCCGCCGAGAAATTCGAGGGAGGCGCCGCCGCCGGTGGAGATGTGCGAGATTTTGCCCGCGACCCCGGACTGATGGACGGCGGCGACGGAATCACCGCCGCCGACAATGGAAGTGGCGCCACTGCCGGTAGCCGCGGCGACGGCTTTAGCTACTTCGAGAGTGCCTTTGGCGAAAGCCGGCATTTCGAAGACACCCATTGGGCCGTTCCAGACGATGGTTTTGGCGCTGGCAATTTTCTGTCGATAGGTGTCGATCGTTTTCGGGCCGATATCGAGACCCATCCAGCCTTCGGGCGTGGCGGAAACGGAAACCGTTTTCGTGGCGGTGTCGGCTTTGAACTCGGCGCCAACGACGTGATCGACGGGAAGAAGCAAAGCGAATTTTTTCTGCTGAGCTTCGGCGCGAAGACGCTTGGCGAGATCCAGCTTGTCATCTTCGACGAGGGATTTGCCGATGGGCTGGCCTTCGGCCTTGAGAAACGTGTAGGCCATTCCACCACCGATGAGCATGGCGTCGGCGATTTTCATGAGATTTTCGACGACTTCGATTTTGTCGCTGACTTTGGCGCCGCCAAGAATGGCGACGAAAGGACGCGCGGGATTCGTTACCGCTTTGCCGAGATAGGCCAGCTCTTTTTCCATGAGCAGGCCGGCGGCGGCTTGCTGGACGAAGCGCGTGATGCCGACAACGGAAGCGTGCGCGCGATGCGCCGAGCCGAAAGCGTCGCAGATAAAAATGCCGTCGCAGAGGGCGGCGAGCTGTTTGGAAAAAGCTTCGTCGTTTTTTTCTTCCTCGGGATGGAAGCGGACATTTTCCAGAACGAGAACTTCACCGTCGCGCAAGGCCTTGCTCTGGCCTTCGGCGCCGGGGCCGACGCAATCCAGCGCAAACGCCACAGGGCCACCGAGAAGCTCTTCCAGCTTTTTCGCGGCTGGCCTCATGGAATATTTCAGATCCGGGCCGCCTTTGGGGCGGCCGAGATGCGAGGCGAGCACGACGCGAGCGCCTTTCTGAATAGCGAGGCGAATTGTAGGCAGCGTTTCGCGGACGCGAGTGTCGTCCGTGACGATGCCGTCTTTGAGCGGAACGTTGAAGTCCACGCGGATGAAGACGCGCTTGCCGCGAAGGTCGAGATCGTTGATGGTGAGCTTGTTCATAGTTTGAGAGAGCGGCGAGTGACTAGTGCCGAGAAAACTGAACCCTCGCCAAGAACCACACAGCCAACCAATTCCCCCTAGAACTTGGAGGCCAGGAGCTTGATGAGGTCGCGGCAACGGCAGGAGTAGCCCCACTCGTTGTCGTACCAAGCCAGAACTTTTACGCAGCGGTCGCCGACAACTTTGGTGTATTCAGCGTCGACAATGGAGGAATTGGAATTCCCCTTGAAGTCGGCGGAGACGAGTTCCTCTTCCGTGTAACCGAGAATGCCTTTCATGGGACCGTTTGCGGCGGCTTTTAGGGCGGCGTTGACGGATTCTTTGGTTGCTGGCTTATCGACGAAAACGGTGAGGTCGACGACGCTGACATTGGGGGTGGGGACGCGCATGGCATAACCGTCGAGTTTGCCCTTCAGTTCAGGAATAACGAGGTGCAGGGCTTTGGCGGCGCCGGTGGAGCTGGGAATCATGTTGATGGCCGCGGCACGCGCGCGGCGGAGATCCTTATGCGGCAAGTCGAGGAGTTTTTGATCGTTGGTGTAGGAGTGGATGGTGGTCATGGTGCCGCTGTGGATGCCGAAGGTTTCCTGGAGAACTTTGGCGACGGGCGCGAGGCAGTTGGTGGTGCAGGAAGCGTTGGAAATGACGTGGTGGGACGCAGGATTGTAGGTCTTGTCGTTGACGCCGAGAACGAACGTGGCGTCGGGACCATCGGCGGGCGCGGAGATGATGACTTTTTTGACGGGCGCGCGGAGATGCTTTTTTGCGTCGGGGCCTTTGGTGAAGAGGCCGGTGGATTCGACGACGATATCCGCTCCGACGGAGGCCCAATTGATTTCGGCGGGATCCTTGGTCTTGAAAACCTTGAAGCTCTTGCCTTCGACGGCGATGGTGTCATCGGTATGGGTGACCTTGTGGGGCAGATTGCCGAGGACGGAGTCGTATTTCAAAAGGTGCGCGAGAGTTTTCGCGTCGGTGACGTCATTGACGGCGACGAACTGGATGTCCTTATCGTCGAGCGCAGTGCGCATAATGTTGCGACCGATGCGGCCGAAGCCGTTGATGCCAACCTTAATGGGCATTCTTCCTCCGATGGAGTGTCCGAAAATAGCGGCTGTGCAGGAGCAAGTGACGGCCGCGGGTGAACAGAAAATGCTAGGGGTTGCGGAGACAAAAGTCAACGCGGGGAAACCACGCGGGGAAACCAAGTCATTTAGAAAGATCTAAGAATTGATTTGAAGTCGAGGGCCCGCACCGTGACCAGACGCTAAGGGTATAGCAATGGCTTCGACACGCATAAACGAAAGGCGAGCCCCGAACGACCCTGAGCAGTTTTCAAAAGTTACTGGATCGTGCAGCTACGCTGCAGAGGCTCGTTCCAGCCGAAGGCACGAAACGAGTCAGTGCGAATGATCTTAGTGCGGACTCCATCGAGGTCCGTAGGAAGGGGAGCGTGCGAACGGCCCTCTTCCAGATAGATCACGACAGCAGCTTCGGAGGGATCCTCAGAACTCACCCCTACGCCGACGCCGAGAACGGCTTCATCGAGCATGAGGCGATCTGCATGTCGCTCTTTGGCTGCTACAGCGCGAGTAAAACTGGCGGGTGAAGTGGCCGCGCGCGGTACGGTCGGGGCAATGGCGCCAGCTGCCGGGGCGGGGCACTTAAGAGTGGGAGTTGCGTTGGCGGGGCCGACAAAGTTGATGCCCAAAGCAGAGGTGACATCAGAAATGCGGTTCCCAACGGTAGAGGTACTGCTGCCGGCGAAGAGAAGGGCGATGGGCTGAACTGTGTCCGCGGTCACGATCAGAGAGCCGGAATCGCCACCCGCGCTGAACGAGCTGCCGTTGATAAGCACCTGATTGGCGTAGGAGACGACGAACTTCTTGCCTTTGCCGCAACCGCGCTGATACTGCACTTTGACGTTCGTGCTGACGGAGGAGATGGCGGCACAGGTGAGGCCTGTTGTGCGTCCACTCTTCGCCACCTGACGGCCAACAGCCGTGCCGTCATCGGGAGCGATCGTGCTGGCGGGATTACCGATTTCCAGGATGGCGCCCGAGGAATCTACTTGGTCAACGACGACTTGCGCGAGGGCCGCGTCCACATTGGCGTTGCCAAGGGGGATGGCTTCGGAAAACGTCGCAACCGTTTGAGCTAGGCTGGCGTTGCAGCCGACATCCACGAGGCCGGGCTGGCTGATGGCATCACCTACGGTGGCTGCGTCCGCATCAGCCAGGACGTGATTGTTGCTGAGGATGTATTGCACGCCGCCCTTGGTTACCAGCGAACCGAGCGTGCCGGAACAGCAAAACCTTCTGCTGGCGTCGTGGATGTTACCACCGGAAGTACCTAGCTGGACGGGTGGAGTTTGTGTGACCTGATTAGCAGTTTGCGCGATGGCCGGCTGCATTCCCAACAAGAACGACAACGCAGCGAGGAATTTCGTCAAAGTGCTGATGCGGTGGAACATGAAGGGCCTCCAGGAATTAGAAGTTCGAAGGTAAACTGAGGGCTAGCACGGCGATTGCGCTTGCTCGCCGGGGAAGTCGAAACATACACCTGACGGCGTGGAAATGCAAAGGTAAGAACGTTTGGCGAAACGCTCTCATCCACGGGGTTAGACTGCCGGCTGAACGAGGTTGATGAGGTTGCCGCAGGTGTCCTCAAAGAGGACGGAGGTGGACACTGACCCACGCCAAAGTGGTGTGCAATTTTGAACAGTCGTGCGTTCCTTGGTGGCTCATACTCCATGCGCCCAGCCTTTGTAAAACTGTGTCAACTCTTATTGGCCATCAGAACGTGGGCAGTCCCTCCTGTCCTGTTTCTAAAATGGGAATCTTCTCTTAATGAAAATTCTACTGTACAACCCAGATAACGGTGTGACCCGCAATTTCATGCCGCATCTTTGGATGTTTCTCCTCCAGGCACTGACTCCGTCCGGCCACGAAGTAGTCCTGATTGACGGCAACGCCCAGCCCATGGATGAAGAAAGCATTGCACGCTACGTGCGTGAACAAAATATCGGACTGGTCGGCATCGGCGCGATGACCAGGATGATCGCCAAGGCCTATCGCATGGCAGACGCAGTGCGCGGCGTGGGAGTAAAGGTCGTAATGGGCGGCCCTCACGTCACGGAAATGGCCGATGAGGCCCTCGGGCGCGGCGGCGGCTCGCGCCATGCCGACGCGGTTGCTCTTGGCGAAGCTGATGAGACATGGCCCAAAATCGTCGAAGATGCCGTGCGGGGCACGCTCAAGGATGTCTACGCGCCAGTCGACGACTTTGGCCAAGAGCGCAAACCATCGCTGCAACCCTATCCGGAGATTCCCTGGGATAAAATCAAGCTGGACCAATTCAATTTGCTCCCGGCCACGCTGCATCCGCTGCTCAAGCGCGTGGGCGCTGGCTGGGGAACCTTTCGCATTATTCCCGTGGAGTCCGGGCGGGGCTGCCCCTACGGATGCGAGTTTTGCACCGTCACGGGATTTTTTGGCGACTCCATCCGCTTTCGTACCAATGAAAGCGTGGTGAACGAACTCTTGCTGCTGAAAGCGCGCGCCCGCGAGGAGCGCGGCCAGATTGCCGTGTTTTTCATCGACGACAATTTTGCCATCAACGTAAAGCGCACAAAATCATTGCTGCGAGACATCATTGCCGCTAACGCACAGGTGCATTGGGTCGCCCAGATCAGCGCCAATCTGCTGCGCGACGAGGAGCTCGTTGATCTGATCGCGGCTTCGGGCGGCAAGTGGATCTTCATTGGTATGGAATCCATCGATCCGGCCAACCTTGCGGACGTAAACAAAGGCTTCAACAAGCCAGGCGAGTATGCCGTGGTGCTCGACCGGCTCGCCCGGCGCAACGTTTTTGCTATCACCTCGTTTATCTTTGGCATGGACAATGACACGCCCGGCGTTGCGGAGCGAACTCTGAATCAAATTCGCACTTGGCCTCCGGGGCTGCCTATCTTTGGCTTGATGACCCCACTGCCTGCGACGCCCCTGTACAAAAGGCTGGAAGCCGCCGGGCGGCTGACCCGCCCGAAGCACTGGCAAGAATTTGTTCCCTTTGCGATGGCCCACACGCCGCTGAAGATGAGCATCGACGAGGCTCACAAAGAAGTACGCATTGGGTGGGCCAGCTCTTACAGTCCGGAGGCCATCGAAAAGGCGGTGGATTCCCTGAACCACAAACCCCTGGGTTATCGCATCAACATCCTTATCGCACGCCTCTGCTTCCGGGGAATTTACTTTCCGCAAATGGGCCGCTTCGCCTGGCTGAAAGCGATTCTCGAAAATCGGCGCACAATTTTCAAACTCATAAAGCAAGGGTTCGGTGGAGGACTGCACGCAGCCGTGCCGTCAGGTGCAACACAGACAGTCACAGAGCGTCGGGACTGAGGCCGGCGTTTTTTTTCAACGAAAGATTGTTGTTCGCGAAAAGCTGTTTTGGCCTGGAGCAAGTTTTCCGTTGCAGGAGCAACCATTGAGAACGAAATTAAAAATCTGCACCGAAGCGGATTACTTGCAGGCCCACCTAACGTTTATTGTGAGAGAATCTCGCCACTGGAATCCGGCCTTGCGCAGCCTCAAACAGCGCGTAACTTCGATACTGAAGAAATGGACGGCGCGATCAATTCCGCTGCCTGGGCTTCGCGCAACTAACATGTCGGGGCGATTCTTCAATTGAATTAACCCAGAAGGCAAACTCTTGTTCCGACAAAGCCCCTCTGAAGTGCCTCTCCAAACTGCAGTGACTAACCTGTGTTCATCTCTGTGACCCAGTGTCCGATACCGCGTTTATCGGGAGCTGGCCCGGCGCGTTGAGAAACTGACGCATGGCCAACATTGGGCCGTTATAATGGCCGCTGATGAGCGGCTGGTCACCTGCGTCCGTATTGCGATGGCTGTTTGACCCCGAACATGGCGCCTCCAGCCGCTTGCTTCCGCGGTGGATTTTTCTGCGCGCGCTTGGCTTGATTTACTATTCGGCATTTTTCTCTCTACTGCCGCAAATTCGCGGATTGATCGGGCCACCCGGAATTCTTCCTGCCGGCGAATACCTCGAAGCACTCGCGGAACGCTTTGGACACGCAGCTTACTGGTACGCGCCGACGGTGCTGTGGCTATCGAGCGGTCCGCACATGCTTACTGGAATTTGCTGGGCAGGAATGATCGCTTCGGTACTGCTGGTATTGAATTTGTGGCCGCGGGGCATGCTTGCGATTTGTTTTGTGTGCTTTCTTTCGTTCGTCAGCGCGGCGCAAGATTTCTCGGCTTATCAGTCGGACGGAATGCTTCTGGAAGCGGGTTTCATTTCCCTGTTCCTCGCGCCCGCGGGATTCCGGCCGGGGTGGGGTGAAGAAAGCAAGCCATCGCGCGCAAGCTTGTTCCTGCTGGTGTGGGAATGCTTCCGGATTTACTTTGAATCGGGCGTAGCAAAGATCATGGGCGGCGATCCGCAATGGCGCAATTTCACGGCGCTCGACGAATATTACCAGAACGGCCCGCTGCCGACGTGGATCGGCTGGTATATGCAGCATTGGCCGCACTGGTTTCATGCGGCGACAGCCTTGGGAACGCTCGTTCTGGAGCTAGGGCTGGTATGGATGATGTTCCTGCCGCGGCGATTGCGAAACTTGTGTTTTCTCATTGTGACGCCTTGGCAGATCGGGATCATTCTCTCGGCGAACTACACGTTCCTGAATTACCTGGTGCTGACTCTGGGGATTTTGCTGCTGGACGACCAAGTTGTGTTGCCCTTCCTGCCGTGGTTCATGAAAAAGAGTTACCTCGCCACGAAAGAGGCTAAACCTCTTGCCGCACTGGCTCCCGAAGACAAATGGCGAACGAGACTACGGGCACAGTTCTCCGCGTTGAAGATCGCCGCGGCGGCGGTAATGCTCGCTTGGATTTTCTATGCGACGCTTGCCCAGCTGGTATGGATGGTGCGGCCGTGGCGGCTTCCGACGACACCGGTCTCCGCGCTGGAGCCGTTTCGCATCGCGAACCGCTATGGGCTGTTCGCCATGATGACGCGCGGGCGCTATGAAATCGAGTTCCAGGGTTCCGACGACGGACAAACCTGGCTCGTGTATCCCTTCCGTTTCAAGCCGCAAGACCCAAGCAAGGCGCCGAGGATTTACGCGCCGTATCAGCCGCGGTTCGATTGGAATTTGTGGTTTGCGTCGCTGAGTTCGTGGCGGCAGGAGCCAATCGTGGTGCGGACAGAGGAGAGTTTGCTCCGCGGAGATACCGATGTGCTGCTGCTTTTTTCGGGGAATCCGTTCCCGCATGCTCCGCCGCGGCAAGTACGCGCGGTGGTTTGGCAGTATTGGTTTACGACGCCAGAGGAAAAGCGAGCGCACGGTACGTGGTGGAGAAGGCAGCAGCTTGGGCTATACGCCCCGACACTGGAACGCCAATCTGATGGAAGAATTGCCGTCTCGGAGTGGCCCCCTGCCATGGAACCGCGGGAATGAATCGCTATTGCTGTGTCTTACTGCGGGAATTGTTTGATCGAGGTGACGTGGTCACCTTGGAAGCGCACGAAGACGGTCTTTGAGGGCGGCTGGCCGTAAATCCAGTCTTCGATGTCGTTGCCGTCGGAATCACGCTCGCGCACTTTGTGGTCGGGCTTGCCGATAGCCGCGATCAGCTCTTCGCGGTCCATGCCTACCACGGGCCTGCGGTCCTGAATGGCTTTCTTCATTTCCGGCGGAAGCGTATCAAACCACTGCACGGCCGCGGAGCGCTCCTTGGAAAAATTGAGAAACGGAGTCAGGAGCTGCTTTAACTCATCCGGCGTCAGGTCGGGAACGGGCTTGTTGAAATCCAGGAAAATCGTACTACCCATGCCCGGCTGCATCCCTGGCGGGCCCTGATCCTGCCTAGAGGCCGGCTGCATGGTGGGATAACCCCCACCCATACCGATTTGGATATGATCGCGCCAGTGCCTCTTGCCGCGGCCACCGCCGTTTACATCAACGATGATCTGATGGTCATGGAATTCCAGCTTGGTGATCTGCACGCTATCGCCGGTATTCACTGCCGGGCCGTGCGAGGCGACGGCGCGGTCCAGCATCTCGGCCTCCAGCGGCTTGCCGACGCTGACATGGACGCCTTCCTTGCCCGCCGGCAGTGGTTTGACGGCTTTGGCAAATTCACCGGAGACATAGCGAATGAGGTTCAGCTTTGAGTTCTCCTGGAGCGTGGCGTTAGGGTTCTTCGCGGGAGGCGCAGCTTTCGACTGCGATTGGCTCTGGGGCTGCGTGCCGTCAGACGATGCGCCCGCGTTCGGGAAAAGAGGGATCTCATCGTCCGCGGGGAAACTGGGAGAAGAGTTCGCGGGCGGACGAAGGCTGTTGACGCGGGGAACGTCCGCATCAGCGAAGAGAAAGAGCGTCAGTGATAAGGCGAGCCAGATCATTGTTACGCACAGCGGACCCTGGACCGAAGAGGGGCCCCGCATACACTATTCTACGATGCCGGGAGGCCCGTGAACAGGTGCCTGCATGGGAAGGGGATGCCTCTTCCTTACCTGTCCTCGTTTGGGGCTGAACTGTACGGCTGGACGGGGGATTCGGACGAATTTCTAGCGAGATACGACTTGGACACCCTGGCGGTCGATGGTCATGGGCAGCACTTCGGCGCCAGCTTCATGAATGGTGTTTTCCACGCGGTCGCGGGCATCTGGTTCAATCAAAAGGACAACGCAGCCGCCGCCGCCGGCTCCGCAGACTTTGCCGGCCAGCGCGCCATTGCGGCGGGCATTGTCGATGACGCGGTCAATGGTCTTCGTCGAGATGGTGGGCAAATTTCGCTTGCGGAAGGACCATTCCTCGCGCATGAGGCGGCCGGCCTCCTGCCAATCGGGTTTTTCCATGGCTATGCGCATTTCCTGGGCCACTTCGGAAATGCGCTCGAGGCTGTTTTGCACCGCACGCTTGCCGCCGATATGCGCCTTGAACACTTCCCAATTGTTGATGCCATGCTGGCGCGGCTTGCCGGTGTAGGCGACGACTACGCGGCGCTCGAGTTCGTCAAGATTGACGCGCAATTCAACGCGGTGTTCGCCGCCCGGGGGAAGTTCGATGGCCGCGGCACCACCGAAGGCGGGAGGGTAATGATCCTGGGTGCCAGTGGGAACATTGATGACGATGGCTTCTGCGTCGCGGCTGATGTGGATCCAGTCGACCTTGCTCTTCCCCGCCCCGGTGAAGCGGTCGAGGGCGGCGCAAATGGCTACGGCCATGGCGCTGGAGCCGCCGATGCCCGCGCCAGCGGGAGCTTCCGAATCGGTAGTGAGGGTGAAGCCGCCCTGCGGATGGAAGAATTTGGCGATTTCCGCGAGGAGCGGGAGGCGGTAGCGCTTGGCTTTTACCAAGGCGGCGAAGGAGGCGAAGCTTTCTTCGCACTTAATGTCGCGGGAAACCAGCTTAATGCGGTTGTCGCCCGGATCTTGCGTTTCAATGACACAGGATGCGTAGAGCGAAATCGCGGCGTTGACGGTGACGGCGCCCGGGTGAAATAGATAAAGCGGCCAGATGTCGAGCGTTCCCCCGGCGAAGTCGACGCGGGTCGGTGCTTTGGATTCGATAATCATGGGTGCGAGCTAGCTCGATCCAGGAGGATTTCGGTCAAGCCAGTTTGACGGAATGTGCCAGCTATCTCAAGCGATGACAGCGATGAATGTCAACGGAAAGGCAATGATGCTCCGAGGGGAAGAGATTAGCTGCCGCCCGCCGTGGCGGTGCGGTTGCGAGAGATGAGCTGCGGACCGTCCTTCTTTTCCTGGGCGAGGGCCGGATTGGGCTCGAAGCAGCGGCGGCAGCGAGCCTCATAGGCGCCCATGGCGCCGACGACGATCAGCTCCTCGCTTTCGACCAGGCGCTGCGTGTGAACCGCGGGATTGCCGCAGCGGACACAAATCGCGAGCAGCTTGGTGATTTCTTCAGCGATGGCGAGAAGGCGCGGCATGGGTTCGAACGGGCGGCCGCGGTAATCGGTGTCAAGGCCGGCGACGATAACACGCTTGCCGAGATTGGCGAGTTTGGTACAAACGTCGACGACCTCATCGCCAAGGAACTGCGCTTCGTCGATGCCGATGACTTCGGTGCGCGGCGACAATTTTTCCATGATGTCGGCGGCTTTCAAGACGTTGTCCGATGGAATGCCGAGGCCGGAATGGGACACGATTTCGTTGGCGGTGTAGCGGGCGTCGATGGCCGGCTTGAAGATCTGCACGCGCTGGCGCGCGATCTCCGCGCGGCGCAGGCGGCGGATTAGCTCTTCGCTTTTGCCGGAAAACATCGGGCCCACGACGACTTCGATCCAGCCCATATTGCCTTTGACGATGTCCACGGTCGCTCCCTTAAGACCAGTTATCCGTTTTCAATACTCAGTGTTCGGCAAAGAAGTTCGTTCTTTGACGTTATTATCCGATATCGGCCGCAAATTTACCCTAAAGAATTTGATGCGCCAGCGGCTCGCGTGCGATACATCTTGGAATTATAGAATGGCGCAAACGCGGCGACCACGGCAACGCGAAAGGCCTCCTGCCGGCTGATGAAATTGTTCGAGAGCACGCCCCATGCGCCTTGCGCATCACGGATCCCAACAGCGCCGGCAAAGCGGTCGATGGCTACGGCAAGCTCGACGCCATTTTCGAGAACTTCGTGAGCCAAAGCTTCAGGGAGCTCAATGCTGCCGGAGCGCCCGTAATGGCCTCGCGCGCCATCGGAGACGTAAGCCCAGCTTTCCAGAAAGACGCGGCGCTGGCCGTTCAGCAAAACCGAAGGAGGCGGAGCCTCGTCCGTTGACTCGCCTTCCTGCACGACATCGAGCCCGCCTTCCAGGCCAACGAAATATTGCCAGGCAGCCCCACGCTGGAGCGCGATTTCCTGCAAAGCTTCCGAACGCTGGCGAGCGCCGCGCATCAATTCATCGCGGGACGCAGGCGTGTGGCTGACGCCGCTCTCCACTTCCACGCCAACTATTTCGAATTCAGAGTCCTGAGCGAGAGCTGCTGAAAAGGACTGGAGCGCTTCCATGACAGCATTGAGCTTCGGACCGCGCTTGCTGCCGACGGCGATAATGATTTTTTTCATTTGAAAGAATGGCAACGGCTCGATTCTAACGGTAGTTGGATAAATATTTCACTGGAATTTCGCAAACCTGAGGAAAACTCGGGAAGAGATCTCCGGGTGGCGATGCTCGCGAACACATTTGCACAATGCGCTTGAACCTTGGCAATTCTGCAGGGAACCGTGGGTCAACTTACAGAACCAGCTAAAGGTAAAAGAATCCCCGGACTAAAGAATTCTCAATCCTCCGCTTCTTGGGTCACGATGTGGACGTCGACGGCAGGAGATTCGCGCAAGAAGCGGTGGACCGCCGAGAGGTATAGGTATTTTCGCCAATCACGCACAGGTGCCCGGCCGAAAATAACCTGAGTAATGTGCTTGGAGCGGACAAAGTCCGCAACTGCGTCCGCAACGCTATTTGCCTTCAGACGAACGACTTTAGCGCCCAGGCTTTCGGCAAAGCGCAAGTTAGCCGCCAAGGCACTCTGATTGGACTCCTTTGGTCCAAACTCGCGGTCGATGTGGACGACATACAATTCCGCGTCCATGCGCCGCGCCATTCTTGCGCCGCGGGCGATGAGATACTGCCCTGCGGGATTCGAGGAAACGCACACGGCCATGCGTTCTCGGACACCCCAATTCTTGCGGATGTCCTGCGCCTCCATGTAGGATTCGAGGCTACGGTCGACCTGCTCGGCTACCTGGCGCAGGGCCAACTCGCGCAAAGCAATCAAATTCCCCCGGCGAAAGAAGTTCTTCAGCGAACGTTCGACCTTTTCAGTACTGTAAACATCGCCGCGCTTCATACGGTTCTGCAGGGCTTCCGGCGTCAAATCGACCATGACTGTTTCGGAGGCTGTGAGCGGCACCCAATCAGGCACCGTCTCGCGTACGACGATCCCGGTGATGGAGCGGACGACCGGCGCAATACTTTCGATATGCTGAATATTTAGAGTCGAGATCACGTCGATTTTTGCCGCCAGAAGTTCTTGCACATCCTCATATCGTTTGCGGCGCTTGCTTCCAGGAATGTTGGTATGCGCGAGTTCATCTACGAGCACGACTTGAGGATGACGCGCGAGAATCGCATCAACATCCATTTCTTCAAAAATTGTGCCTTTGTACTCGATTTTCCTGCGGGGAACGGATTCCATCTGCTCGGCAAGTTCTTCAACACCTTTGCGTCCGTGGGTTTCGATGAAACCGATGACTACATCCTCGCCACGGCCGCGCCTCCGCAGAGCTTCACTTAACATGCTGAAGGTCTTCCCGACACCAGGCGCATAGCCGAGGAAAAGCTTAAAAACTCCCCGTGTCTTTTCCGGCGGTGAGGCGATTTCCAGCCATTCTTCGGGCTTCTTTGGCAAGGCTATCTCCCCGTCAAGCCTGCGCCTTAAGATAGAATGTACCGATGCAGAGACTCCTGGGAGGGCGCATTGCGGGAGTGGCGGCGTCCCTGGTTGTACTCGCCGGTATCATCGTTTTCTATCGTCATGTCTTACGTGTAAACCAAACGACAGTGGCATTGTCTTTTCTGCTGGCCATTCTAGCAGTTTCCGCAGTGTGGGGAATGGCCGTATCGGTGTTCATGTCCGTCCTGGCGATGCTTTCGTTTAACTATTTCTTCTTGCCGCCAGTAGGAACGTTCACGGTGGTGGACCCTCAGAATTGGGTCGCGCTGTTCGCTTTTCTAATCACGTCGATTACCGGAAGCCAGCTTTCCTCTCGCATTCGCAAAGAGGCGGATGAAGCTCATCAGCGAAGGCGGGAAGTCGAGCGTCTCTACCGTTTCAGCCGCCAATTGTTGGGCGAGGGGAATGTAATCCAACTCATGAACGCCATTCCTGATTACATTGTGGAAAGCTTTGAGGCCGGCGCGGCGGAGCTTTTCTTGCCGCAGAAAGACAAATTTTACCGTTCTGGATTCGGCGCCGCTCACTTGGACGAAGAGAGAATGAAAGCCTCCTATTTGAATGACGAAGTCACAGTCGACACGGAGCATACGGCGTACTTCATTCCTGTGCGGCTGGGAGTGCGTCCCATCGGCAGCTTGGGAATTTCCGGTTTACAACTCTCCCGTCAATCGGTGGAAGCCCTAAGTACTTTGGTGGCCATTGCCATCGAACGCGCCCGTGCTGTCGAGCAACTCGGGCAAACCGAGGCAGAGAGGCAAGGCGAGCGTCTTAAGTCCGCGCTGCTCGATTCCGTCACTCATGATTTTCGCACGCCGCTGACCTCAATGAAGGCAGCAGTAACAAGCCTTTTGAGCTCGCCTAACCCGGATTCGGCGCAATCGCGCGAACTCTTAACGATCATCGACGAAGAGTGCGACCGGTTGAATCATCTCGTCGAAGAAGCCGGCGAAATGGCTAAGCTGGAAGCGGGTGAGGTTTCGCTCGACTTGGCTCCGACTCCGGTCAATGAAATCATCGGAGCTGCGCTATCGCACTGCAAGAGCGCACTCGCTGGACGCAGGGTGGACGTGCGCATCGCCCCCGGCCTTCCACCGGTTCGCGCCGATCTGGAACGCGCGAAAGAAGCGCTTGGGCAATTGATCGACAATGCGAACCTCTATTCACCGAAAGACGCGCCCATCACGATAACAGCGGAGCTTACAGGCGATACCGTGACCACCAGTGTCGCGGACCGAGGTCCCGGAATCGATGATTTAGAGCAGACGATGATCTTTGACAAATTCTATCGTGGAAAAGATCAGCGGTATCTCGTCCGCGGTACGGGCATGGGCCTGCCCATCGCAAAGGCGATCATTGCGGCGCAACAAGGAAGCATGAGCGTGACGAGCCAGTTGGGCCATGGTTCTGTTTTTTCTTTCACCTTGCCTGTGGAGCGGGGCCCGAGGAACGCGCAGTGAACGCAGCCAACATCCTTGTCGTCGACGACGAACCACAGATCCGGCGTGTGCTGCGCTCTACTCTCTCCGCGCGCGGTTACGTAATTACCGAGGCCAAAACGGGTGAAGAGGCTCTCGAGTGGATACGCAAGGGGCCGCCGGACCTGATCCTGCTCGACATGAACATGCCGGGGATCGGAGGCATCGAGGCATGCCGCGAGATTCGGCGGGGTTCCGACGCCCCGATCATTATGCTCACGGTACGGAATGCCGAGCGCGACAAGGTGGCGGCGCTCGATGCCGGGGCGGACGATTATGTCGTCAAGCCTTTTGGAATCGAGGAGTTGCTTGCGCGCATCCGAGCGGCACTGCGGAGAAATACAGCGACTGACTCACTTCCGTCGTTCGTATCGAAAGATCTCACTATCGATTTCGAGAGCCGCGAAGTGAGCGTGCGGGACCGGACCGTACACCTGACGCCCAAAGAATATGACGTCCTCAAACACCTGGTCGCAAACCTGGGAAAGCCTTTGACGCATCGCCGACTCTTGCAGGCGGTGTGGGGCCCGGATTATGGCGAAGAAACGGACAGCTTGCGCGTGGTGATCAATCAATTGCGCAAGAAGGTCGAATCCGACCCCGCCCGGCCAAGATACATCGTCACGGAGCCGTGGGTTGGTTACCGTTTTCAGGCGCCTCGTGAAGGCACTCCCAAAGCCGCGGGCCGAAAGACTTGACGCTTAGGGGGCTGGATGAACTGCGTCCAGGTCCAAATTGAGTTCAAGAACGCGCACGCGTGGCTCCCCCAGAAAACCGAGTTGCCTTCCTAGCGTATGTTTGCTGACCAGCGAGCGAACGTCGGTTTCGCTCATTCCGCGCGCGCGCGCTACTCGAGAAATCTGGAACTCAGCGGCTGCCAGCGAAATCTCTGGGTCGAGGCCCGAGGCGGAAGCGGTGACTAGATCTATAGGACTTGGGGCGCCATGGTTTTCCGCATGCAGCCTATCTACATCAGCCTTCACGCGCTCGATTAGTTGATGGTTCGTCGGCCCCAGATTTGAGCCGGAGGATTGCGCTGCATCGTAGCCCGTTCCTGCGTACGATGGGCGTGAATGAAAATATCCCGGCGAAGAAAATGGCTGTCCGAGAAGCGCCGACCCAATTACATGACCGTCTTTAACCAGCAAGCTTCCGTTCGCCTTTGAGGGAAACAGAAGCTGTGCCAGGCCGTTGACGGTCAGTGGATAAATGACGCCGAACAGCACGGTCGTAATCAGGGTGAAAAGAATCGCGATTCGCAGGTTGTTCTTCATGTGCAAGTCTCACGCAAAGTGCAAATAAGTGATCAGAAGATCGATCAGTTTTATGCCGACAAATGGCGCAACGACACCACCCAGTCCATACACGAGTAAGTTTCGCCGCAGCAGAGCGGCCGCGCCTGCAGGCCGGTATTTCACGCCGCGAAGCGCCAAAGGAATGAGCGCGATGATGATCACGGCGTTAAAGATGACAGCTGAGAGAATCGCGGATTGAGGCGTAGCCAGGCCCATAATATTTAATGCATTCAGTTGGGGAAAGGCTCCAGCGAACATTGCCGGAATAATGGCGAAATATTTGGCGACGTCATTGGCCACGGAAAAGGTCGTAAGCGCGCCTCGGGTAATCAGCAACTGCTTGCCAATTTCGACGATCTCAATGAGCTTTGTGGGGTTGGAGTCAAGGTCGACCATGTTGCCGGCCTCCTTGGCGGCTTGCGTGCCGGTATTCATGGCCACACCAACATCGGCCTGGGCCAGGGCCGGGGCATCGTTGGTGCCGTCGCCGGTCATGGCTACAAGCTTGCCTTTGGCTTGCTCGCGCTTGATCAGCGCCATCTTGTCTTCGGGACGCGCCTCCGCGAGGAAATCGTCCACGCCAGCCTGCCGAGCGATGGCTGCCGCGGTGAGCGGGTTGTCGCCAGTGATCATCATGGTGCGAATGCCCATCGCCCGCAGATGCTCGAACCGTTCGCGCATTCCCCCTTTGACAATATCCGTCAGCGCGACTACGCCCAGAATACGGGCGTTCTCCGCCACCAGAAGCGGCGTGCCGCCCCCGTTAGAAATATCCGCGACGCACTGTTGAGTTTCTTTCGGGACCTGCTGGCCGCGTTCGGCGACATGTTTCAGGATCGCTTCCGGAGCGCCCTTGCGAATTTGCAGGCCGTCGAGGTCCACGCCAGACATGCGGGTCTGGGCCGAAAAGGGAATGAAGATCGGATTGCGATGGCTAAACTCGCGACCTCGCAGTCCATATTTATCCTTTGCGAGTACCACAATGGAGCGCCCCTCGGGCGTCTCGTCTGCAAGAGATGCAAGTTGCGCCGCATTCGCCAACTCGGACTCAGTCACATTTGGGCAGGGATAGAACATCGTTGCTTCGCGATTGCCCAGCGTGATCGTACCGGTTTTGTCCAGGAGCAACACGTCGACGTCTCCGGATGCTTCCACAGCGCGCCCCGACATGGCTATGACGTTTCTTTGGATCATGCGATCCATGCCTGCGATTCCGATGGCCGACAAAAGGCCGCCGATTGTGGTCGGGATTAGGCACACCAAGAGCGAAACGAGCACAAAAATACTTTGCGGCGCCCCGGAATAGATAGCGAATGGCTGTAGAGTGATTACCGCGAGCAAAAAGATGATGGTTAATCCGGCTAAAAGGATGTTCAGCGCAATCTCATTCGGGGTCTTCTGCCGCGAAGCTCCCTCGACCAACTTAATCATGCGGTCCAAGAATGTTTCACCGGGATTCGATGTGATGCGAACTCTGATCTGGTCAGACAGTACGCGCGTTCCGCCTGTCACCGCCGAGCGGTCGCCACCGGACTCACGAATGACGGGAGCGGACTCCCCGGTAATCGCGGATTCGTCGACCGATGCCACCCCTTCGATCACTTCGCCGTCGCCGGGAATAAATTCTCCGGCGCTTACGACAACAACATCGCCTGATCGCAGCTTCGAGCTTGGCACAACATCCAACGAGCCATCCGCCCGCAAGCGATGTGCCTGCGTTTCGGCTCGTGCCTTCCGCAGCGTATCCGCTTGAGCCTTTCCACGGCCCTCGGCCATGGCCTCCGCAAAGTTCGCGAAAAGCACGGTGAACCACAACCACAACGTAATCTGCAGACCGAAGCCGAATAACCCTGTGTGATGCAAGGCATCCAGTACCAATTGCATGGTCGTCAGTAGGGCGCCCACTTCCACAACGAACATGACCGGATTTTTCACCATGATGCGCGGATGCAGCTTTGCAATCGAACCCACAATCGCGCGAACCACAATCTTCTTGTCGGCGAGGGGCTTGGATTTGACTTGGCCAGATGTACTCATTGTTCCTCAAAAGACCTTTCCTGCGGCCATGAGCAGATGTTCAAGAATTGGCCCAAGGCTTAGAGCAGGAAAGAAAGTCAGCGCTCCAACAATCAAAATGGTGGACACCAGCAGGGTGGCAAACAAAGCGCCGGTCACGGGAAAAGTCCCCGCTGATTCGGGCACCGTTTTCTTCCTCGCAAGGTTTCCCGCAATGGCCATGATCGGAATGATCATGAAGAAGCGGCCGAGCAACTGGGCAACGCCGGTGCTGGTGTTGTACCACATGGTATTGGCGTTGATTCCGGCAAAAGCGGAACCGTTGTTCCCTGCCGATGAAACGTACGCGTAAAGGATTTGCGACAGTCCGTGAGGTCCGGGATTGGAAACGCCCGCCGTTCCGAAAGGTCTAACGACGGCAAATGCGGAAAAGCCTAAAATCGTAAACGTCAAAATGAGAACGGCAAGCATGGCCATTTTGACGTCGTACGATTCGATCTTCTTGCCCAAGTATTCCGGTGTGCGTCCCACCATCAATCCCGCGATGAATACAGCCAGGACGATAAAAACGAAGATCCCGTAAAGGCCCGCGCCTACGCCACCGAAAACCACCTCACCGAGCATTATGTTGATCAGCGGTACCATTCCCCCAAGGGGTGTGTAGGAATCGTGCATGCTGTTGACCGCTCCGCAACTCGCGTCCGTAGTTGCGGCGGCGAAAAGAACGGAGTTCGCGATTCCAAAACGGGTCTCCTTCCCTTCCATGTTGCCGCCGGATTGCAGGGCATGCGCGCGTTGGTCGGTGCCCAAAAGGAGCGGATTGCCTTTGGCTTCTGCCCAGTACGTCGCTGTTACGGCCGCGAGAAACAGGAAAGCCATCGCCGCCCAAACGGCCCACCCATGACGTTCGGAGCCTGTCACGCGGCCAAGCGTATAGGTCAGGCCGGAAGGAATTGCGAAAATCAATACCAATTCGAAAAAGTTCGACAACGGCGTGGGATTTTCAAAAGGATGCGCGCTATTCGCATTGAAAAACCCTCCACCGTTGGTGCCTAATTCCTTAATCACTTCCTGGGACGCGACCGGTCCTTGCGCAATCACTTGCTGCGTGACTCGCTGGGTGCTGCTCTTGCCGTCCGCGTTAGTCACCTGCACCGTTTGAGGTTCGAGCAACTCGACCGTGGCATATGGTTTGAAGTTCTGGATCACTCCCTGCGAAACGAGAACCATGGAACCAACTAAACAAAACGGTAGCAAAACCCACAATAGGCAACGGGTAGTGTCCACCCAGAAGTTCCCGAGCTTATCGGTTTCCCTGCGGGCGATGCCGCGAATGACCACGATCGCCAGCACCATGCCGACCGCAGCCGAGACGAAGTTGTGGTACGCGAGCCCCGCCATCTGCGTGAAGTAACTCATGGTGGTTTCCGGCACATACGACTGCCAGTTTGTATTTGTAGTGAAAGAAGCCGCCGTGCCGAAGGCAAGACCGGGTTCGACATTTGGAAGTTTCTGCGGGTTGAACGGGAGCCATTTCTGTGTGCGCTCGATCAGGTACAGAAGGGCCATGGAAACGCCGCTAAACAGGAGCATCGCGATTGTGTATTCCGTCCACCGCATTTCCCGATGTTCATCAACGCCGGTCAGCCGATATACGAGCTTTTCGACAGGGCGCAGCAGCGCATCAAGGAAGGTCTTCTCGCGATTGAACACCCGCGTCATGAAGACACCTATGGGCTTGGTGAGGAGCAAAATCACCAGCAGATAAAAGAGAATTTGAAACCAACCATTAGCCGTCATAGTCAAAACTGCTCCGCCTTCAGGAGTGCGTAAAGCAAGTAGCCGATGAGAATCCCGCAGATAATCAGAAGGAACGCCGTGCCCAAGCTCATGATTTTGCGCCCCTTATCCTCTCGCACGCGCGAACGTAACCGACCGCGATGAGGACGAACAACGCGATCGCAGCGATGAATACCATGTCCAACATGATTTCAACTCCTCTAGGGTTGAAGGTGAGAGTCGAATGTCACGATAACTCCCAAGATCAACAGATTTTGTGTTGGGGTCAGGCCAACAACCCCTGGCGCCACCTCACCGCCACGGAAGAAGCCGCCCCCAGGCCCGCGCGAATCGTCAATACGATGCTCCAACCTCACAATCGTGGTGGCCCGGCGATAGGGGATGCGATATTCGAGCGTTGTCGTGTTTGCCTTAACGGTTTGGGAGACGCCGGTCATGCGGCCGTCGCGGTCCCAATAAACCTCCGGGCGCACTGTTGCGCTCCAGTTCTTGGTGAAGACCCGGTGTAGGGGCAACTGCGCGCTCATCCAAAGGGCGCGGGGAGCCCCGAAGGTTGCAACTTTTTCCGTCCCGACATGGTATTCCAATGCGGTGGTAACACGGTCCGTCTTCCACTCGGCAGTGCTGTCCCACAGGAATCGCCAGAATTCAAATCCCGTATCGGATTGATGCGGGCCAAAAAGAACCGTTTCCTTCAAAGTCGTATGACCGGTCACTTTGTACGCGATTTGTGCTCCCGAATTGGGGACGTGATTGGCATTGGCGAGGTGCCAATACCCATTAACGACGAACACCGTTACCGTAAGCCTCTCTGAGAACGGGTAACTCGCGTTCACACCCATCATTAGATACGGCGTAAGGTCGGCTCCCCAAGGCCGCGTGTGGTTGAAGTTGTCTTTCGCGTACAACGAGTCGTAGCCAATCAGACTAGAGAAGATTCCCACTTGTACCGTTAATCCCTTCCCGAGCGGCGCTAAAAAGGAGGCGTCGGTTGGTCCAAGGTGCCGCAGCCACTCAGAACCGGGAAGATTTGGTGCGGTCGCTGAGAACCCGAAGATCCTGGAATCCTGCCCGCCCTGTAAAGTCACTTCCAGACCCCAGCGCGACGACTCGGAGGCGCTTTTCCGGAGGTATGCGGCGCCCATGTTCAGAATAGGTTCGTCAACCTTGTAAGCCGTTCCGCGACTTCGGAAGAGATGATTTGTCGGATGATTGAGATCCAGCAAATAGGCGGCATCGAGGAATCCACCATACCCCCACTGAGGATCCGATGGCTGTGTTGCTGGCGGGCTGCCTGGCGTATCTTGTTCACTCGCGGCGACCAGTTCATCACCCTGGTTTCGCACCGTCGGGCGATTTCCCTGAGCGGTTGAAGGCATTTCTGTGGTTTGGCCAAGTGTCGCTTGCGTCCAAGCGAGAT
>MNEA01000086.1 GCA_001917435.1 Acidobacteria bacterium 13_2_20CM_2_57_6 | reverse complement strand
TACCTCATCAGCCGTGAGATTGCGAAAGCCGTCACTGCGAAAACCGATTGTTGCAACTGTCTGGAGTTCTTCGTCGTTGAGCCCGCCGAAAGTAACGGAAACGTTGTAGCGCCTGGATTGGTCACAATCCACGACGATTGCACATTGCGTAGATCACGCGCCGATGCGGACGGGAGGCGAGACGTGCGTGGTAAAAAAACTAATCTCACTAGACCAAACCCCGTTTCGACCGCTTGGCAAGTTGAGCAAGCTTGTCGCGGGCCGTCTTACGCCGAGCCGCCATTCTTCGTTAACACAGCAATTGCTGCGCAGGAGCTGTATATGCACTGCCGCGACGTGGCGGTGAAGGTATTGGGATACCCTCCTGCGGCCAAGTTACTGGAATTGTCTATACACGAGCCGGTTAAAGGTTCCGTGGATTCCGGGGATAAGGGTAGTGCAGCGGGAGCGTAGAAGCTCTATTTGTCACCGCAAGAATCCTGGGTGGCCCATCCCTTTGCGCATTTGTTTTTCGCAAAGGGTGGGGCTGCCGTTCGCTAGCTACCTACGCCTGACCGGGAAGTGGCGGAATCAGCTTCTGGAAAGCTGGAGGTTTTACGGCCGGTCTTTATCGTCGTACTCTTCCGGCACGTCGTCTTGCGAGACTTCGTGCGTGCGGACTTCGCCTTGATCCGGATCGCGAGCATCTTCCACACCGCTTACAATTCCGGCTTCGAAGGGCTGGCCTTCTTCTAACAACTCGTCCGCGCTCTCGGAATCCGCGCCCTCAACCACGGAAACTCCTCCAAAGTCGCCGCCGCCCGCTCCCGCAGCGGCCGCACGCGCGGGACGCTTTAACGGCACCGTCTCGACGCTTTGGCTGCCTAGCACCGCCTGCGTCTCCCGAACTTGCCGCCTGCGAGCTGCAGGCTTGCGCGACGCTTTGCGCTTCCGGGCAGCCTTCTTCCCGCTCAACTTCGCCTTCGCGGTAATCTTTTTTGCCCCGCGCTTCGGTTTCCTTTGCTTCGCTTTTTTCGCCATGACTCTACCCTCCACCGCCGGCCAGTCTACCACCGCCCGCAGGTTCAGTCATTGGTTGTGCACTTGCATGCTCAGCGTTGCGGGCTACTTAGCTCCTTGTGAGCTTGTCCCGATTTGCGGAGTGAGCTTCCCGGCGGCCAAATCGTCCAAGGCGCGGAGGCGGGCGCTAAGTTCGGCCTCGCTCAAGCGCCGGTCGCGGTACAGCCAGCGCACATGCTCCTCGGCCGAGCGCTCCCCTTTTTGCGAGTTGCAATCCAGACAGCAAGACACCAGGTTTTGATAGGAATTCTGTCCCAACTCCGCTCGCGGCACAACGTGGTCGAGGCACCGCCTGTGCTGAGTGATCCGCCGCGAACAATAAAAGCAGCGGCCGCGCTCGCGTTCGTGGATGGCCTTGCGCAAGACCTGCTTTTCCAGGAAATCTGCCTCCTCGATTTTGATAACGACGCGCGGTGCAGCCGCTGGCCAATGGGCCGCGATTTTCGCGACGCATATTCCTCTAACCTCTAACGGGAGCCGCAAACGCACGACGTGTTGGGCCCGGCAGTTGCATTCGACTAAGTGCAAAACGCCTCGCGCAATCAGCCGCCGCACTGTATCGCGTGTGAACTTGCTGGAGAGGCCACGCCACGGGCTAGCCAGGAAATCGAGAACTGGAACTGTAGATTGCCTTCGAGGCGGCTGTGGCGAAAAAGATGCGAGTAGATGACGCGGTCAGCCAGGGAAAAGTTGAGCTGCGGCGCGAGCAGATCTTCCATTTGTTTCCACACTTGTACAGCATCGAAGTTTTTTGTTGTTCATAGGTTGAATCCTGGAAGAAGAAAGGTGGAGCCTTTCCTCTGTAGTGGCGGGTCTTTAGACCCGTTCTTGAGGGTTGACAGCTAACAGCAGAAGAAAGACAAAGGCGGAACACGGAGAACATAGAGACGGAACATAGAGAACACGGAGAATAGTGCTAGCGCCGGAGGCGCTTCACAACATTAGCCCAGCGCGTAAGCGCTGTGCATAGTTCCCTCCTGAAGCCAAGCGCCGTAGGTGCGTCACAGGGAACAGGCACCAGAATTCCGGCTGCTGTCCGGAATCGGCGCCCTATAAAGAAAAAGCCCCGACTGGCATCGGGGCACACTGTTCTACGCTGCCAACTCTACCAGAATGTAATCGCCTTGTCAAGTAAAAAGTGAATTACCTGTAAGCGATTGAAGGCACGCACCTTAGCCTGCGCTGAATCACGAAAGATTCACCCGGTGATTTCTAGCGCGAGCTCGCGCTGGCCCGGAGCGCGCTAGAAACTCGGAAATTTGACCAGGTTGGCAGGCGACGGTAGAATTTAGCTTCCACGCGCTAGGGGCTCGCGTTTCACACCCGAAAGGCTAATGGCGAAATCAAATCAGTAGGCTTCAGGAATCGAGGAGGAAGTATGGCTACGGCAGTCGCGCCCCGGATTTTTAGAAATTTTATTAACGGTGAGTGGGTGGAATCGCGAAGTGGCAAAGCCTACGAGAATCGCAATCCCGCCAATACGGAAGAATTGATCGGGATGTTTGCGTCTTCAACCGTTGAGGACGCAGATGCGGCCGTGGATGCCGCGAAGGAGGCGTACAAGTCCTGGCGGCTTGTGCCGGCGCCCAAACGCGCAGAGATCTTGTTTCGCGCGGCGGAACTCCTCGTGCAGCGCAAGGAAGAGTTTTCCAAGGACATGACGCGCGAAATGGGCAAGGTCCTCGCGGAAACTCGCGGTGACGTCCAGGAAGCCATCGACATGACGTATTACATGGCGGGCGAAGGGCGGCGGCTGTTTGGGCAGACTACGCCTTCGGAATTGCCGAACAAGTTTGCCATGAGTGTGCGGCAGTCCGTTGGCGTGTGCGCTATGATTACTCCGTGGAATTTTCCGATGGCGATTCCGTCCTGGAAGATCATGCCCGCCTTGATCAGCGGAAACACCGTGGTGATTAAGCCTGCCCAGGACACGCCGCTGTCGGTTTACAACCTGGTGCAAGTGCTCACCGAAGCGGGCGTCCCGCGCGGCGTGATCAATCTGGTAGGCGGCAGCGGGTCCGTGGTGGGGGCGGCGCTGGCGGGGCACCGCGACGTGCCGGTAATCAGTTTTACCGGATCGACCGAGGTTGGGCGAGTGATATCGAAGACCTGCGCTCCCGATTTCAAACATTGCAGCCTGGAAATGGGCGGGAAAAACATCATCATCGTGATGGACGACGCCAATCTGGACCTGGCGGTAGACGGCGCGGTCTGGGGCGGATTTGGCACCACAGGCCAGCGCTGCACGGCGGCGAGTCGCGTCGCCGTACACAAGAGCGTCTACAGTGAGTTCGTTTCGCGATTTGTGGAGCGCGTGAAGTCTCTGAAGGTGGGCGACGGGCTGGATGCTTCCACGGAAATGGGGCCGTGCATCAACGAGTCGCAATTGAAAACAGTGATGTCGTACGTGGACATTGGGAAAAATGAAGGCGCAAAATTACTGACTGGGGGGAATCGCCTGGACGGCGGCGTGTACGCGAAGGGCTGGTTCCATGAGCCGACGGTTTTCGGTGATTGCTCGCCGGACATGCGCATCGCGCAGGAAGAGATTTTCGGGCCGGTAGTGTCCGTGATTCCCATCAGTAGTTTGGAACACGCCATCGACGTGGCGAATGGCGTTGCCTATGGACTTTCAGCTTCCATCTACACGCGCAACGTGAACCGCGCGTTCCAGGCCACGCGCGATCTGTACACCGGAATTGTCTACGTAAACGCTCCGACGATTGGCGCAGAGACGCATCTGCCCTTCGGTGGCACGAAGCAAACCGGCAACGGCCACCGCGAAGCAGCCATCGCAGCGATCGATTTCTTCACCGAGTGGAAGACCGTGTACATCGATTATTCGGACAAGCTCCAGCGCGCTCAAATCGACAACAATTAGGTTACCCGCGAAGCGTAAGAGATGACCAGGAAGCGGCTCGCAGGGCGGGGCAAGTCCTGGTCTATCTATTTTTTATGCAATCCGAGAACCGACTTACGTTGACCCCGCTTGACACGCTTTCTACAATATAAGTAGCGCTCTTTAGCACTAGGAGTAGAGTGCTGCTATGAGGAATTCAGCCCTCCAGGAACGGCGCAACCGCCAGATTCTGGCAGACATCGTGCGCGTGTATATCGAGACGGGCGAGCCCGTGTCCTCGCGGGCGATATCCAAGGGTTTTGAGGAATCTCTGAGCACCGCCACGATTCGTAACGTTATGGCGGACCTGGAGGATGCTGGCTTTTTGTACCAGCCCCATACGTCTGCGGGGCGCGTGCCGACGGCGGCGGCATACCGGTTTTTTGCGCAAGAGATTGCCTCGCAGGCCACCATTACTACGGTGGATCGAGAATGGATCCAACGCGAAATGGGTGGTGCCACCAGTGCGGCGGAAATCACCGAGCGCGCCGGGCACGTGCTGGCGGAAGTGTCCAACGGTCTTGGCATCATTGTGTCGCCTCCTTTGGGCAAAACCGTTTTGGAGCATGCACGGATGTGGCTCCTTCCCGACGGGCGCGTAGTTGTCGTGCTCATTTCGCCGGGCGGGAATACACGGGACAAGATCCTGCGGCCGAACCGGTTGTTCACCCAGGGGGAGCTGGACGCGACCGCGGACTTCTTGAATCGCCATTATTCCGGCTGGACGCTGGAAGCCATTCGCAGCGATCTTTTGCAGAAGCTGGCGACCGAGCGCGAGCGTTACGAAGGCATGGCGCAAAGCGCTTTGACGTTGTGCGACCCGGCGGTGTTAGGCGACGAATCTGCCATGCACGTACACGTGGAAGGCGCTGCGCAGATTATTGGTGCGGCGGAATTTGTGGATCAGACGCAATTGCGTGATTTGCTGGCAGCCATTGAAGAAAAGCATCGGCTCGTGACGGTGCTAAATGCTTGTATTGAAACGCCCGAACCGGTGCACGTGCAAATTGGCGTCAGGGAAATTTCCGAGGCTGGCGATAATCTGGCGCTCATCAGTGCGGCATACACCAGGCACGATTTGGTCCAGGGTTCGCTTGGTGTGCTGGGGCCAACGCGCATGCACTACGAGCGCGCTATGACCGCCGTCGCCTATGTGGCTCAGCTCTTCAGCGAAGCGCTGAGCAAAACTTGAAAAATTTCTGGCACAGGAGAAGCAGGAAAGTGAGCGACAAGGAAGTGAAAGGCAATCTCAATGTCAACAAGGACGAGAACGGCGCAAGCGCCGAACAGTCCGCCGAAGCGCAGGCCGTCGCCGCAGATTCGGTGAAAGCCGATGCGGAGATGGCCAAGCTGACCGCCGACCTCGGGGAATTGCGCCAGACCCTCCAGCGCCGGCAGGCGGACTTTGAAAACTACCGCAAGCGTGTCGAAAAGGAGCGCTTTGAAGATTCTAAGCGCGCCACCGCTCGCGTGATCGAAGGGCTCATTCCGGTGATCGACGGGTTTGAGCACGCGCTCGCGGCGCATCGCGAGGCCGAATACGACAGTTATCGCAAAGGGTTTGAACTCATCTACAAGCAGCTTTTGGAGAGTATCACCAAGCTCGGGGCGGAGCGCCTCGATCCCGCCGGCAAATCATTTGATCCGCACCTGCATCAGGCCGTGGATCGTGCGGAAACATCGGACCACAAGGAGGGCACCATTCTGCAGGTGTTCCAGCCGGGATACGTGTTTCATGGACGCGTGCTGCGTCCAGCAATGGTGCGTGTAGCAGTGCATCCCAGCCCAGCATCGAAAGAAGCGGCGAACTAAAGGAGATCGAGAGTTTCCATGGCTAAGGGAAATCAAAGGGACTACTACGAAGTTTTAGGCATTGCGCGAACCGCCGCGGTTGACGAAATCAAGTCCGCCTACCGCAAGGCGGCGCTGAAGTGGCATCCTGACCGCAACCCCGAAAATAAGTCCGAGGCGGAGGTTAAGTTTCGCGAATGTACCGAAGCCTACAGCGTTCTGAGCGATGCGCAAAAGCGCCAGATTTACGACACCTACGGTCATGCGGGCCTTTCCAGCGCAGGCGCTAGTCAAGGTTTTGACAGCACTGTTTTCCAGGATTTCCACGACATTTTTGGGGATTTCTTCGGCTTCGAGGATTTGTTTGGAGGGGGCGGCAGTCGCCGTGGACGCAGCCGCGCACAGCGTGGCGCCGACTTGCGCTACGACATGTCGCTCACCTTCGAGGAAGCCTCCGCAGGCGTCACCACCAAGATCAAGCTGCCGCGCCAGGAATACTGCGAAGCCTGCAACGGCACGGGCGCGAAAAAGGGCACAGGCGTTCAGGCATGCCAGACGTGTGGTGGCCGCGGTCAGTTAGCCTATCAACAAGGATTTTTCACCATCACGCGCACGTGCCCGGCGTGCCAGGGCGCGGGGCAAATTGTGAAAGAGCGTTGCCCGGAGTGCCGCGGCCAGGGGCGACGGGAGCGCGAAAAGACCATCGAGCTGCGGATTCCGCCGGGAGTGGACACGGGGACGCGGTTGCGCGTCGCCGGCGAAGGCGAGCCCGGACCAAACAGCGGGCCGCCTGGCGATTTGTACGTAGTGCTCGACGTCAAAGAGCATCCCTTCTTCGAGCGGCGCGGCGCGGACCTGTATTGCACGATTCCCTTGAGCATCGCGCAGGCGACTCTCGGCACGGAATTGCAGGTGCCGGGGCTGAACGGGGAAGAGAAGCTGAAAATTCCAGAAGGCACGCAGAGCGGCGCTGTGTTTCGCATCAAGGGCCGGGGACTGGCCGATCCGCGCGGCGGAGGCAAAGGTGATTTGTACTACCACGTGCGCGTATTGACGCCAACCAAGCTCACGCGCGACCAGCGCAACTTGATCGAACAGCTCGGCGCCACTCTAAAAGTGGAAAACAAGCCGGCCGATCGCAACTCTTCGATCTTCGATAGAGTGAAGGACATCTTCGGCTAGTGGTTTCCGTGTTCTTCTCTGCGAACTCTGCGGCTCTGCGTTCCATTTATCCTTGCTCCAACGCAGGCAGCCATGCCTGTATCTAAGATAGAATCTCCGCGTGCGAAGGCGATTCTTCGTCGAGCAATTTGAGGGCAAAACCGCCGTTATGGAAGGTGACGCGGCGCATCATTTGGGCCGCGTGTTGCGCGCCCAAACCGGCCAGCTCTATGAGTTGAGCGATGGCGAAGAAGTGTGGCTCGGCCGGATCGATAGCGTCAGCCGCGACCGCGTCCAGTTCGCCTTGATCGAGCAGTTGCCCGTTGTCCATCCCAGCGTGAACCTCACCTTGCTGCTGGCCGTTGTGAAGTTTGACGCTTTCGAATGGGCGATTGAAAAGGCCACGGAGCTCGGGGTGAACACCATCGTGCCGATCGCCGCGGAGCGCAGCGAGAAAGCCTTGCTCTCCGCGGCAGCGAAACGGGAGGAACGCTGGAAGAAAATCCTGCTGGAGGCATCGCAGCAATCCCGGCGCGTCAACGTGCCCGTGCTCGACGGATTGGCAAAGCCGGGACACGCTTTCACCTCCAGCAGTGAAGGTTTGCGCGTGCTGCTTTCCGAGCGGCCAACTGCCTCGCCCCTGCGACAAGTGCTGCAAGGCCAGAGGGCGGCCAACGCAATCCTAGCGATCGGCCCGGAAGGCGGCTGGACGGACGAGGAATTCGCCGCCGCTGGCAAGTCTGGATTTACGGAGGCTTCGCTTGGCCGCAGGATTCTGCGCACGGAGACAGCTGTCGTTACCGCGTTGGCCTCTCTGAACTTTGCGCTCGGGGATGATTGAAGTCGTACCCAGTTGCGAAATTTCCCTTCACCATGCGTCAAGTATCCGATATTGAGCGAGCAACGAGCCGGCGGCTCAGCGAATCTGAATAAGTGTGCGTCAGGACACGCCCTTTGTCTTCCCAGGGCACCGGCGGCAAAATCGCATCTGGCGCGGGTCTCAATGGCCATGCTATAAATACAAGGCGCCTCAAAATGGAAAGACTGGACGAGAAACAGCCCGCAACCTCGACATCACCGGAGACCCCAGCTCCGGCATCGTCCTCTCTTGTGACTGTTAATCCAATGGCAGTGAGTGTGAGAAGCGACCGCTCCGATGCAAGCGCTGCCGAAAGGCCAGCGCCTCCGCATTCTTTGCGCAACGAAATCCGTGTGTGGACGCGCGACCTCCTGATCGCCATCGGCCTTGCGCTGGTGATCATCGTTTTCTTGTATCAGCCGGTCAAAGTCGAAGGCACCAGCATGGCCCCGCTGCTCTCCGACCAGGAACGCATTTTCATCAACAAATTTGTTTACCGCTTCGAGCCCATCGAGCGCGGCGATGTGGTCGTGTTCTGGTATCCGCTCGATCGCTCGAAGTCCTTCATCAAGCGCGTGGTCGGTTTGCCGGGCGAAACAGTGGAAATCCGCCGGGGCGCCCTATACGTTGACGGCAAGAATATCCCCGAGCCCTATGTTCCCGCGCAGTATGAAGACCTAAGTGATTTTGGGCCGGTGCGCGTGCCGAAGGACAGTTACTTCGTCATGGGAGATCACCGCGTCAGCTCCAACGATTCGCGGGTCTTTGGGCCGGTCGAGAGTCAGTTCATTTACGGGCGCGCCGTGTTTGCGTATTGGCCCGTCGACCATTTCGGCTCGCTCTCGACGACGGACGCAGACACAAAATGACTGGCACATCTTAATGACAAATAGGGGAGGCCCCACTGACCGACGTTCAGCACCGACCCGCGACGCTCGCGCTGGAAGACGGGCGCGTCTTTAACGGCCGCGCGGCGGGCGCGATTACGCGCCGCGGCGGCGAAGTCGTTTTCAATACCAGCCTCACCGGTTATCAGGAAGTCTTTACCGACCCCAGCTACGCCGGACAAATCGTCTGTTTGACCTATCCGCACATCGGAAATGTTGGCGCCAACGTCGATGACGAAGAATCCTCGCGCCCTTACATCGAATCGCTCATCGTGCGCGAATTTTCGCAGGTCTCCTCCAATTGGCGTTCCGCGGAGACCGCACAGCTTTATTTGAACCGGCACAAGATTCCCGTCATTTGGGACATCGATACTCGCGCGCTGGTGCGCCACATTCGCAGCGTCGGCGCGCTGCGCGGAATTGTCGCTACGGACGGAACGCCTGCCGAACAATTGGTCTTCGAAGCCAAGCAATTGCCCAGCATGGCGGGGCAGGAACTTGCCGGCCGTGTCACCTGCGGGAAACCGTATGGGTGGGACAAAGGCTCCGTCGAGGTTGCCGTCTCGCCGTGGTCGGAACAAATGGGCGAATCAGACGCGGAAGCCGAGACGCGGAAACACCGCGTAGTCGCCTATGACTACGGGATTAAGCAGAACATTTTGCGGCTGCTCGTGGACCACAATTGCGAGGTGTACGTCGTGCCGGCGCAGACCTCCGCCGAAGACGTTCTGGCGATGAAGCCCGACGGTGTCTTCCTTTCGAACGGACCGGGCGATCCGGAGCCCATGGGGTACGCCGTTGAAAACGTTCGCAAAATGATCGGGCACGTCCCGGTTTTCGGGATTTGCCTTGGGCATCAAGTTTGCGGACTGGCTCTGGGAGGGAAGACCTTTAAACTGAAATTCGGCCATCACGGCTCCAACCATCCAGTCAAGAATCTGCTCACCGAACAAGTCGAAATCACCGCGCAGAATCACGGTTTCTGCGTGGACCCGGAATCACTGCCCTCCAGCAAAGTGGAAATCACGCACGTCAATTTGAACGACCACACCAACGAGGGCATGCGCCACAAGTCGCTGCCGCTTTTCAGCGTGCAATATCATCCTGAAGCGTCGCCCGGGCCGCACGATTCGCACTATTTGTTTACGCAGTTCACCGATTTGATGAAGGAATTCGCACAGCCAGGGAGTTCGCGGCGCTGAAAAGTCTCACGGGAGAATATGCCGAAGCGCAAAGACATCAAGAAAATTCTGATTATCGGGTCAGGCCCGATTATCATCGGCCAGGCTTGCGAATTCGACTATTCCGGTGCTCAGGCGTGCAAGGCGCTGAGCGCAGAAGGATATAAGGTGGTGCTGGTCAATTCGAATCCCGCCACCATCATGACCGACCCGGAACTCGCGCATCGCACCTACATCGAGCCGCTGACGAAAGATTACCTTGAAGAGATTATCGCGCGCGAAAAACCGGATGCTCTTTTGCCGACGGTCGGTGGACAAACGGCGCTGAACCTGGCTGTGGAACTTTCCGAAAGCGGCGTCCTCGAAAAATACAAAGTGGAAATGATCGGAGCATCTCTGCGCGCCATCAAGGTCGCAGAAGATCGTTTGTGGTTCAAGGATGCCTGCCGCAAAATCGGGTTGGAAGTCCCAGCCTCCGCCCTGGTGAACAACGCGAAGGACGCGTTGCGGCTTTGCGATCAACTGGGATTTCCGCTGGTGATTCGCCCATCGTTCACGCTAGGAGGCACCGGCGGCTCCATCGCCTACAACAAGGAAGAGTTTGGCGAGGCTATCGCTCATGCTCTGGACATGAGCCCGGTTCACGAAGCGCTCGTCGAAGAGTCCGTCCTCGGCTGGAAGGAATATGAACTCGAGGTGATGCGCGATTTTCGCGACAACTTCGTGGTTATCTGCACGATCGAAAATTTCGACCCCATGGGCGTGCATACCGGCGATTCGATTACCGTGGCTCCCGCGCAGACGTTGACGGACAAGGAATTTCAGCGCATGCGCGACGCTTCTGCTGCGATTATTCGCGAAGTCGGCGTCGAGACGGGCGGTTCGAACGTGCAGTTCGCCGTGAACCCGGAAAACGGCCGCATGGTGGTCATTGAGATGAATCCGCGCGTTTCACGCAGTTCGGCGCTGGCCAGCAAGGCCACCGGCTTTCCCATCGCGAAAATTGCCGCACGGCTGGCGGTGGGAATGTCGCTGGACGAAATTCCCAATGACATTACGAAGAAAACACCTGCATGCTTTGAACCGACCATCGATTACGTAGTCGTGAAAATCCCCAAATGGCAATTCGAAAAATTTCCCGGCGCGGACAGCACTCTCGGAACGCAGATGAAATCGGTCGGCGAAGTCATGGCCATCGGCCGGACCTTCAAGGAAGCGCTGCAGAAGGGAATTCGCTCGCTGGAGCCGAGCACGCCTTGGCGGGCCCCGTCGGAAACACCGGACTCGTTGTTGCGTGAAAAACTGGCCACGCCCCGCCCGGACCGCATCCACTGGCTGCTGACCGCCATGGATCACGGACTCCCGGCGCATGAAATCTGCGAGCTGACGAAGATCGATCCCTGGTTCATCCAGCAGATTGGAGAATTGACCGCCATGAACCGGCGCGCGGCAGCGGTGACCGTGGAGACCGCTTCGAAGGAACTGTTGCGCGAGGCCAAGCGCCACGGAACCAGCGATGAACAATTGGCGCAGATTTGGAGAACGACCTCCGCTTCTGTTCGCCTGCAGCGGGCGCGTTACGGCGTGACGCCGGTTTTCAAACGCGTCGATACCTGCGCCGCGGAATTCGAATCCTTCACTCCGTATCTCTATTCCACATACGAAGACGAGGACGAATCCGACGCCCGGACGCGGCCCAAGGTCATGATTTTGGGCAGCGGGCCGAATCGCATCGGGCAGGGAATCGAGTTCGATTATTGCTGCTGCCATGCTTCGTTTGCGCTGCGCGAAGATGGGTTCGAAACCATCATGGTGAATTGCAATCCGGAGACGGTTTCGACGGACTACGACACGTCCGACCGACTCTATTTCGAACCGCTCACGCTGGAAGATGTGCTCGCTATTGTTGAACGGGAGAAACCGCAAGGAGTGATCGTTCAATTCGGTGGGCAAACCCCGTTGAACCTTGCTCTCGAATTAAAACGCAACGGAGTTCCAATTATCGGGACAGCGCCGGAATCCATCGATTTAGCCGAAGACCGTCGCCGATTCGGCCGTTTGCTCGATGAGCTGAAAATTCCTCAGCCGCGCAACGCCACCGCGTTGGTGCCGGAAGAAGCAGCTCGCGTGGCGGGAGAAATTGGATTGCCCGTGCTAGTCCGGCCAAGCTACGTGCTTGGCGGCCGCGCCATGGTGATTGCATACGACGTGAATACGGTGCAGGATTACGTCGCGCAAGCAGCGCTGATGGGGCCGGCGCGACCGGTGCTGATCGACCAATTTTTAGAAGAAGCGACGGAGATCGATGTGGACGCGCTGGCTGATGGAACGGACGTCGTTCTCGGCGGAATTATGGAGCACATCGAAGAAGCCGGAGTGCATTCCGGAGATTCTTCTTGCGTCCTGCCACCGGTGAGTTTATCTCCCGCAATTCTCGAGCACATCCGCGAATACACAAAGCGTCTCGCGCTGGCGCTGAAAGTCGTCGGCCTGATGAACGTGCAGTACGCGATTCAGCGTGACACCGTGTACGTGCTGGAGGTGAATCCGCGCGCGTCTCGCACCGTTCCGTTCGTGAGCAAAGCGACGGGAGTGCCACTGGCCAAGGTCGCAGCACGTTTGATGACCGGGAAAAAATTGGCAAACATGAACCTTCCCATTGTACGGCACAACGGGGTCGCGGAAGTTGCCGTGCACGAATTCTATTCCGTGAAATCGCCGGTGTTTCCATTCAACAAGTTTCGTGGCGTCGACACCATCCTCGGCCCGGAGATGCGCTCTACTGGCGAAGTCATGGGAATCTCGACTTCGTACGGACAGGCATTTGCAAAGGCCCAGCTTGCCGCGGGGCAACGCTTACCGCGCAAAGGCACGGTCTTTCTCAGCGTGAACGACCGTGACAAGAAACAGCTCGGAGCCCTCGGAAAGGAACTTTCGTCGTTGGGTTTTCGTTTGATGGCCACGCGCGGAACCGCCGCCTCGTTGGAGTCCGCCGGCATCGAAGCCGAACCCGTGTTCAAAGTAAACGAAGGCCGCCCCAACATTGTTGACCTGGTGAAAACAGGCAAGATCGACCTGGTCATTAACACTCCTCTTGGGCGCGAATCCTTCTACGACGAAAAATCGATCCGCCGCGCCGCCATTCGTTACAATATTCCGTGCATCACCACGCTGGCGGCCGCACACGCCGCGGCCCGCGGAATTCGCGCGCTTCTCGAGCAGGGAACAGAAGTTGCCGCCTTGCAGGATTTGCACCGTGGACGGGCCGCCGCTTCCGGCGTGCCTGCCTCAGGAGATTAAGCCGTGGTACTTTCCGGAGTCTTTGCCGCATTAACCACGCCCTATGGGCATGACGGATCGGTTTCTCTTCCCGACTTGAAGCACAACGTTCATCGTTACAACCAGACCGACCTGGCGGGATATGTCGCTTTGGGTTCCACGGGAGAATCCGTGCTGCTCACTCGAGCAGAGATGGAAGCAATTCTTGCCACCGTAAAGGAAACGGCGGCGAAAGGAAAAATATTGCTGGCCGGCGCCGGTGCGGAGTCGACTGCAGAAACGATTGAACGAACAAAACGCGCGGCGGAATTCGGTTATGATGCGGCGCTGGTGAAGACGCCTTACTACTACAAACCCGCGTACAAGCCTGAAGCGCTGATTGCCCATTACCGGCGCGTGGCGGACGAATCTCCTATTCCTGTCATGCTCTATTCCATTCCGCAATTCACCGGCATCGCGCTGGCGGCTACGGAAGTGGCCAAACTCGCCGAGCATCCCAACATTATCGGCATCAAAGACAGCTCAGGAAATGTGCAGGGCGTTGGGGAAACGATCGCAGCAACTCCTTCGGTGTTTCACGTGTTGGTTGGCTCCGCGGCGACGGTCTATCCGTCGCTGGCCATTGGCGTGCGAGGAGCAATTCTGGCGCTGGCGTGCGCGCTCCCGGAAAAGTGTGCGGCGCTGTTCGAACTGTTCCGTCAAGGTCACCACGAAAGAGCGCGCGAGCTGCAATCGATCCTGGCGCGCGCGTCAAAACTCATCGTTTCCGAGCTGAGTATCGCGGGCGTAAAGTACGCCATGGACCAGCGCGGCTACCGCGGAGGAATTCCCCGTTTGCCGCTCCTCCCCTTGCACGCTGAACAAAAGAAACGCCTTACGGAGTTTCTGCTGAATCTTGAGCCGGCGGCCGTGAGGGCCTAATTCCGTGCCGTCCGGCTGAATTGATGAGACGTTTTCTCGCGAGGTTCATCTAACCGCTCATGGATTGTCGCCCCCTTGCCTTCCGCCAGGTTCCTCATCAACCGAAACTATTTCTTGAATACCTGGATCGCTTTGAAAAGGTGAAGTCATTCTACTTTCACCTACCTGTTTTGACGGCAGTGACCCGCGTGGCTCGGAAATTGGACTATCCGGGCGAGCGGCGAGCCGAAGTATCCACGATTCTTCGCAAACAGAACATGGCGCTTGGAGCTGGAGCGGACACGCTGTCCAACCTGGACAGGCTTGAAAAGGGCGCCGTCGCCGTCGTTTCCGGGCAACAGGTAGGACTGTTCAGCGGGCCGGCTTATTCCGTTTATAAGGCGCTGACGGCTATCCAAATCGCAGAAGAATTGACGCTCAGCGGAATTCCGGCCGTGCCGGTCTTTTGGATGGCCACGGAAGATCATGATCTCGATGAAGTCCGGCACACCACTTGGTTTGACAAGGGGAAGCTGGTCCGATTTGAATTGCCGGCGCTCCCCGAATCGAGGCGGCCGGTGGGAGAGATTCCGCTCGGCGCACAAATTGAACCATTGGTCCAGGAAGCCGCGGAGTTGCTGGCGAACCAGGGCAGCGACTTGCTCGCCGAATACCTGATTGAAAGTTATGGCCCGGAAGAAACATACGGCAGCGCCTTCGGGAAATTGTTTACGCGCCTTTTTGCGCAGCACGGCCTGGTCCTGATGGACCCGCTCGATGACGGTTTGCACAAAGTAGCGGCTCCGCTCTATCAGCACGCGCTGGCGGAACGCGACGCGTTGAGCGAAAAACTTCTCGAGCGCGGGAAGGATTTGGACCGCGCAGGATTTGATGCTCAGGTGAAAGTAACAGCGCGGAGCACGCTGCTCTTCCGAATGGATGAAGGCGGGCGGCAAGTGATCACCGCCAGCGCGGACAAATTTCAATCCGGCGAGAGAACGTGGGAGCGCGAGGAGCTGGTGCACAAAACGCATACCGAGCCCGAACAATTCAGCCCCAATGCGCTCTTCCGGCCGGTGGTGCAGGACTATTTGCTTCCGACGGCTGCGTATATTGCAGGTCCGGCGGAGATCGCGTACTTTGCGCAATCGGAGGTGGTGTACCGGCACCTGCTCGGAAGGATGCCGGTGATCCTGCCGCGCGCGGGATTCACGCTGGTGGACGCGAAAGCCAACAAACTTCTGCGACGTTATGGCTTGGCTGTTGAGGACGTTTGGGCAGGGTCGCAAGGCTTGCGGCACAAAATGGAGCGCCAATCGGTACCAGGCTCATTGTCGAAAAACTTCGAACGCAACCAGAAACAAATTGCCAAGATGCTTGCGCAGCTTGGTAAGCAGATCGAAAAGCTTGATCCGACGCTAAAAGGCACGGTCGAACGCGCGCGGAAGAGAATCGAATATCATGTCGACAAGCTGCGCCGCAAAGCGGGACGTGCGCAGGACCAGAAAACCGGATTGCTCTCCGAGCATGAGCGCTACCTGGAATCGCTGTTGTATCCGCACAAGGGCCCGCAGGAGCGAGATTTGTGTTTGCTCCCGTTTCTGGCTCGCTGGGGCGCGGGCGGGCTGAGCGAATTGCAGAATCATTCGACGGGAAAGAAAATCGGGCATCACTTCATCATCCAGGTTCCGTAGTCAACTAATCTAAGCCAGCGAAGATGCCTGTGCCACCCAGGCATGGGTGACGTCCATGCAAACACTAAGCGTAAAAACGGACCGCCGGACCCAGCTTGTGGATGTTACCGCGCAAGTACAGAAGGTGGTCGCGTCGTCAGGTGTGGTCACGGGAGTCTGCTATTTGTATGTGCCGCACACCACCGCGGCCGTCACTATCAATGAATGTGCCGATCCGGACGTCGCGCGCGATGTCGAAGGTGCGCTGGACCTGCTGATTCCAGCGAGGGGGCCCTACCGGCACAGCGAGGGCAACTCGGACTCTCACGTAAAGTCCGTGCTTGTGGGCGCGAGCCAAGTCATCCACGTGGAGGGAGGCAAGCTTGTACTGGGGCGCTGGCAGGGCGTGTTCTTCTGTGAATTTGACGGTCCTCGCGACCGGCGGCTGCAAATAAAAGTTGTGGCGGATTAAGCCCGGAAATTCCACTATTCATGGTTTCGAAGTGGCAGGTTTGAGGCAGGGGTGTGCTAGAGTTTTTGGATGATGGAGAAGCTCGGGATATACGTACAGGTGCCGTTCTGCCAGACGAAGTGTACCTACTGCAATTTTCATACGGGAGTTGTGGCCACCAGCCGGTTTGCGCCGTATGTAGAGGCGGTTTGCCGGGAGATACGTGGGCATCGGGAGTTGTTGCGGGCGGCGGGGGTGGATTGGCGTGCGGGCTTTGCAGGAAAGGCGCACAGCCAGGAGTGGCTGTGCCAGGAAGATGCAGCGGACACGGTTTACATAGGTGGCGGGACGCCGAGCCTGCTGGACCCTGCTCATTTGCAAAAGATTTTGGATGCCATCCGGGAGACATTCGCGGGGAATCTCGAAGAGGTGACGCTGGAGGCGGACCCAGAGACCGTTGAAGCTGAAAAGGCTGTGGCTTGGGCGCGCGCGGGAATTAACCGCGTGAGCTTTGGGCTGCAATCGTTTGCGGACAAGGAATTGATTGCGGCGGGCCGGATGCACCGGCGGACAGATATTTACCGTGCCGTTCCGATCTTGCGCGAGGCGGGCATTCGGAATATCAGCTTTGACCTGATTGCAGGGTTGCCACACCAAACGAAAGAAAGCTGGCGGCAATCGCTAGAGGAATTGGCGGCGCTGGTGCCGGAGCACGCTTCGGTTTATTTGCTGGAGATTGATGAAGGCAGCCGGCTCGGCAAGGAATTGCTGCAGGGCGGAGGGAAGTACAGCGCCGGAGCAGTGCCGAGCGAAGATGAGATGGCGGAGTTTTATGAGATGGCGCAGGAGGCGCTGGGCGCGGCGGGATATCATCACTACGAGATTTCGAACTGGGGGAAGCCGGGATTTGAATCGCGGCATAACCTGAAATATTGGCGGCGCGAACCGTACCTGGGATTTGGTGCGGGTGCGCATTCGTTTTCAGGAACCGAGCGATGGGCGAATGCCCACCATGCAGCGGCTTATGTTGCAGCAGTACAGAGCGGGCGATTGCCGGTGGAGCAGCACGAGACACTGACGGCGGGAAGCGCGCTGGAAGAGGAATTGTTTCTTGGGCTGCGGCAACTGGATGGGATCGATCTTGCGCGAATCGAGCAGGAGTATGGGGTGACGGTGACGGGAAGATTTGACCGGCTGGGGTCGGCGGGATTGGTAGAGCGCCAAGGCAGCGTGGTGCGGCTGGCTCCAGAGAAGCTGAGCATTTCAAACGAAGTGTTTGTGGAACTGATGAGGTGAGACGTTGCATGGGTCGATTTGAGTGAGGCTGCGAGCTACTTTTAACACAGCGCGGCGGAGCCGCAACCAAAAGCAAATGACCCACCCATCGGAAGGTATTGCGACGGACGATAACATTTTTGCGCGGCGCACAACGAATTTGAGGATTAGTAGTACAGAGGGCGCAGAGTTCACGGAGACGGAGAAGAGAGAAGAAAATGAGTTACACGGTGGCGAAGGGGAATCAAAGAGTGGATCCGGATCAGGTGGGGGAGGCGGGGAAGATTCCGGAGGGAGTGGTGGACCTGCGCAGCGATACGGTGACGCGGCCAACTCCGGAGATGCGGCGCGCCATGGCGGAGGCGGAAGTCGGCGACGACGTTTACGGAGAAGATCCGACGGTCAACCGGCTGGAAAGGCGCGCGGCAGAGATTTTTGGGAAAGAGGCGGCGCTGTTTGTGCCCACGGGTTGCATGGGGAATCTCATTTGCATCAAAGTGTGGACGCATCACGGCGACGAAGTGATTTGCGAAGAGCGGAGCCACGTCAACTTGTACGAGTTGGCGTCGATGTCGGCCATCGCCGGCTGCATGCCGCGAGTGGCGCGTGGAGAAGACGGGATTCTGACGTGGAAGCAAATCGAGGCCGTGATCCGGCCGAAGATTTATTACGATTCGCAGACCGCGCTGGTATGTCTGGAAAACACGAGCAACATGGCGGGCGGAACGGTTTATTCGACCGCGCAGGTGGAGGATATCTGCGACCACGCGCATAAGATGGGTTTGAAGGTGCATCTGGATGGAGCGCGGATTTTTAATGCGGCGACGGCGCTAGGAGACCACGTAGCCGTGATGACGCGAAAAGTGGATTCGGTGATGTTCTGTTTGTCGAAGGGACTCGGCGCCCCGGTGGGATCGATGATTGCGGGCACAAAAGCGTTCATCGAGAAGGCGCGGGTCTACCGGAAAATGTTCGGTGGCGGCATGCGCCAGGCTGGCGTGATCGCCGCGGCAAGCTTGATCGCGCTGGAAAAGTCTCCGGCGCGGCTGCACATCGATCACGAAAACGCCAAGCGCTTGGCGGAAGGCATCGCGGAAATTCCGGGGTTGAGCATCGATCCAAATAAAGTTCGCTCGAACATTGTGATTTTTGATTGCTCGAAGACTGGGAAAACCGCTGTGGAGCTTTGCGATGCCCTTCATCCGCACGGCGTGTGGGCGCAGGATACGGCGCTGTATTCGGTTCGCGTCGTTACGCACTGCGACGTGGACCGGGCAGGGATCGAGCGAGCGCTCGTGGTATTGAAGGAAGTCGTCGCAAGGACGCAAAGAGCGGGCGCCTCATGAAGATTGGCGCCGCCGGCAGCTTATTTGACGCTTCGAGCCAGCCACGCCGCTCATTGTTGAAATAGAAAAAGCTGCCTTTGACGAAGAGGACCGCGATGGTCGCTCGTGTAGAATCATAAGATAAGCAAAAGCTTGCCTGCTTATTGCCAATACCAATAGTTTGCCGAGGAGACCGTGGAATTCAGTTTTACTGAAGAGCAGCAGCAGCTTCGCCGCAGTGTGCGGGAATTCGCCGAGGGCGAAATCGCTCCGCACGTCATGGAGTGGGACGAAGCGTCCCATTTTCCAATGGAGATCATGCCGAAGCTAGCGGAAATGGGGCTGCTCGGCGTGATTTTTCCAGAACCATATGGCGGCGCAGGGCTGGGTTACATCGAGTACGCGGTCGCGATTGAGGAGCTGTCGCGAGTGGATGGCTCGGTGGGCTTGATCGTCGCCGCGCACAATTCGCTTTGCTCCAACCACATTTTCAAGTTTGGCACCGAGGCGCAGAAGAAGAAGTACCTTGTGCCGCTGGCTTCGGGGAAAGCGATTGGTGCGTGGTCGCTGACGGAGCCGGAGGCGGGCTCGGACGCGGGCGGGACGCGAACGACCGCCGTTCGCGACGGCGATCATTGGCTGCTCAACGGCGCGAAAACCTTCACCACCAACGGCCACTATGCGAATTATTGCGTGGCCATGGCGGTTACGGACAAATCCAAGGGCTCGCACGGAATCAGCGCGTTCATACTGGAAAAAGGAATGAAGGGGTTTCGTCCGGGAAAAAAAGAAAACAAACTGGGGATGCGCGCGAGCGATACGTCTGAAGTGATTTTCAACGATTGCCGCGTGCCGCACGATAACTTGCTCGGAGCGGAAGGCGAAGGATTCACCGGCAGCTTGAAGATTCTCGACGGGGGACGAATTTCGATTGCAGCGCTGGCTCTAGGCATGGCCCAAGGCGCGCTCGAAGCGGCCACCAAGTACGCGAAACAGCGAAAACAGTTCGGCCAGCCGATTAGTGAATTTCAGTCCGTGCAATTTAAGCTGGCGGACATGGCCACGCAAGTGGAGGCGGCGCGGCTGCTCGTTTATCAAGCGGCATGGCTTGCGGATAAAAAGGACGTGCGCTTCACTCGCGAGTCGAGCATGGCCAAACTCTTTGCCAGCGAAATCGCCGTGCAAGTGGCCAACGAGTGCGTGCAGATTCATGGCGGCTACGGCTTCATCAAGGATTATCCGGCGGAGAAGTATTATCGCGACGTGAAGCTCTGCACCATCGGCGAAGGCACCAGTGAAATCCAGAAATTGGTGATTGCCCGCCAGCTTCTTGGCAAGAAATAATAGCGAAATGCGCCTGGCTCCCGAGAAGTCTCCACAGGAAAAATATGGCTCTGCCCGTTGAGAAGTGGGCGGAAAGCGTACGCGCGGGCGATGTGCGTGCCGTATCGCGCGCCATCACGGCGATTGAGAATCATCAGCCCGAAGCGGAGGCGCTGCTGCGGCTGCTCTTTCCGCACACGGGGCAAGCGTATCTCACGGGAGTCACCGGCGCGCCAGGAACGGGGAAGAGCACACTGGTCGATCGTTTGGCTGCCTTTCACCGCAGGAAGCACGAACAAGTGGGCGTCATCGCCGTCGATCCGACGAGCCCCTATTCCGGAGGAGCCATTCTGGGCGATCGCATTCGCATGCAAGGGCACGCCGGCGATGCGGGAACATTTATTCGCTCGATGGCCACGCGTGGGTTTCTCGGCGGCCTGGCTCGCGCGACCGCTGAAGTGGCGCTGCTCCTGGATGCGGCCGGGAAGAAGCATGTGCTGATCGAGACCGTGGGCGTTGGCCAGGATGAAATCGACATCGTGCGCCTGGCCGATTGTGTGCTCGTGGTGCTTGTGCCGGGGCTCGGTGATGACATCCAGAACATGAAGGCCGGTCTCATGGAGATTGGCGACATTTTTGTTTTGAACAAAGCCGATCGTGAAGGCGCGGACCGCCTGGAGCAGCAACTGATGGCTATGCTGTCGCTGGTGATGCCGCGGGACGGCTGGCATCCTCCGATTGTGCGCACGGTGGCAACCGAGAACAAGGGTGTTGAAGAGTTGGCCGAGACGATTGCTAAATTTCAAAAACATTTTGAATCGAGTGGCCAGCGGCAACGAAAGCACGTCGAGCTTTGGAAAAGCCGTCTAATCGAACTGCTGGGGTCCCGGTTGCTCGAGCGGGCTTTGGGTGGCGCAGGCGGCGAATCGCGGCTTGCGGAATTGGCAGCAGAGGTGGCGGACCGCAAGAAGGATCCATTTTCGGCGGTGAATGAAATCCTCAAGAGGAGCGGCCTTCACGGCTAGGGGAGAGAAAGAAGATGACGGCGAAGAAGGCCAGCAGGTCGAAGAGCGCAAAATCCGCAGCCCGGGCGACGATAGGAATCATTGGCGGCAGCGGACTCTATGCGATGGGCGGACTAAGTGAGGCGCGCGAGATTCGCGTGAAGACGCCGTTCGGTGAACCTTCCGATGGCATCGTGCTTGGTACCCTGGAAGGGAAGCGCGTGGCGTTTCTGGCGCGCCACGGCCGCGGGCACCGCATCTTGCCCGGCGAAATCAATTACCGCGCGAACATTTATGCGATGAAGCTTCTGGGCGTGGAGCGCATCATCTCTGTGAGTGCGGTCGGCTCGTTGAAGGAAGACCTCCGTCCGGGAGAGTTTCTCGTGCCGGACCAGTTTTTCGACCGAACAAAAAATCGCATCTCGACTTTTTTTGGAGAGGGAATCGTTGCGCACGTGGCCTTTGCGCATCCGACGTGCAATCAATTGTCGAGTGTTCTGGCGGATGCCTGCGTTCACGAAGCCGTCATGGTTCATAGGCGCGGAACGTATATTTGTATCGAAGGACCGCAATTCTCTACGCTGGCCGAGGCGGAAGTGCACCGGCAGCTCCGCTTCGAAGTGATCGGCATGACCAACGTGACGGAGGCGCGGCTGGCCCGCGAAGCGGAGATTTGTTACGCCACAATCGCTATGATCACCGATTACGACTGCTGGCATCCGGCGCACGAATCGGTCACCGCGTCGCAAATCATCGCCACGCTGAATCAAAACGCGGAAAATGCGCAGAAAGTGCTGCGAACCGCGGTTCGAGAACTGCCTGCAGCCAGGTCCTGCAAATGCGGGTCGGCTCTGCAGCATGCGCTGGTTACCGATTTGAAGATTGTCCCCAAGGCAACAAAGAAGCGGCTCGCCGCGATCATCGGGAAATATATCTCTTAGGAGCATATTGTGTCCTTACTCGTCGTGGGTTCCGTTGCATTTGATGCTTTGGAAAGCCCTTATGGAAAGGTGGAGCGCGCGCTCGGTGGCGCGGCCACCTACTTCGCGGTCGCAGCCAGCTTTTTCACGCCTGTAAATCTCGTCGCCATCGTGGGCGACGATTTCACTGCGGAAGATGAGAAAATCTTTCGGGGTCGGCATATCGACACCGAAGGGCTGGAGCGCGCCACAGGAAAAACATTCTTCTGGGCCGGACGCTATTCCCAGAACCTGAACGAACGCGTAACGCTCGCGACGGAACTGAATGTGTTCGCGGACTTCAAGCCACGTTTGCCGGAGAAATACCGCGCATCACAGTTTGTTTTCCTGGCCAACATCGCGCCGGAGTTACAGCGCGACGTGCTCCATCAAGTCAAAAAGCGCCCCAAAATCGCCGCCCTGGATACCATGAACTACTGGATCGAGCGTTCGAATGCGGAGCTGCGCGAAACGTTGAAGCACGTGGATATCCTGATGATCAACGATTCGGAGACGCGCGAGCTTTCCAGTGAACACAATTTGCTGCGCGCCGCCAGGCACATTTTCAAAATGGGGCCATCGACGCTGGTTGTGAAGCGCGGAGAGTACGGCGCCATGCTGGTGGACAAGCGCGGCGTTTTCTGCGTGCCTGCCTTTCCGCTCGAAGAGCCGCACGATCCAACCGGCGCGGGCGACAGCTTTGCCGGCGGTTTCATGGGCTATCTGGCGGGGAACGGCGAGAAGAGTGACGCTGCACTCCGCCGTGCCATGGTCTTCGGTTCCGTGCTGGGAAGTTTTGCCGTCGAACAATTTGGCTTGGACCGGCTGCGCCGCTTGAAGCGCAGCGAGATACACGCCAGGGCACGGCACTTCTCGAAATTGACGCAATTCAAATTGTAAATGGCTAGAATTTTGTTCAGGCGGTCGGTGGGCCGTCTAGGGCATGCTTTCACTTCACGAAATAATTCTACGGCTTACCGTGGCGGCGGCGCTGGGCGCCGTCATCGGCTTGGAACGCGTCGTGCGGCGGAGACCTGCTGGCGTGCGTACCAGCCTGTTTGTATGCCTCGCTACGGCTCTGTTCACCATTCTTTCTAACGAACTTGCGCACCGCTTTGGAGATTCGAGCGGCACACGAATCGCTTCCAACATCGTTCAGGGCATTGGTTTTCTTGGTGCGGGCGCGATTTTGCGTGGATCGGGCGCCGTTGTGGGGATGACCACTGCGGCGACGATCTTTGTGGAGGCCGCTATCGGCATGGCCGCCGGTGGAGGTCTTTACGCCGTCGCCGGCTATTCGACGGCGCTGGTGCTCTTTGGCTTGACGGTTATCGGGTGGGCGGAGCAATACTTCAATTTGAAGTGCCGGCCCACAGCGTTCCGCGTCACTACCAGCCATGCCGAGAGTGTTGCCACGGAAGTTCAGCGGCTGATGGCGAGCCTGAAGATTCCCATGCAACGCTTCCGCGTTTCGATGGCGGGAGGAAACTCTATTGTGGAATTTGAATCCGACGTCAGCCATGGCCAGCAGGAAAAGATTGTCTCCCAGCTCAATCGCCAGGGCGTGGTCACCGAAGTGATTCCAGTCGAGGGCCATCACGAATGAGCGGGAACAACGGGACTCCGCGTAAGCCCAGGGCGCTGGCCGCAGGTTCACGCCTGGGAGTGTTCGCTCCGGCGTCTCCGGCGGAGTCTGTCGAAATGATTGCTGGGCTTGCGGAGCTGAAGCGCCACGGTTTTCAGGTAGTCGCCAATCAGGACACCAAAGCGGAAGGCTACTTTGCCGGTCCGCCGCTGGAACGTGCCAATAGTTTTCTCGGGACGCTGAATTCGGATAGCGTCGACGGGCTCGTGGCCTTACGCGGCGGTTATGGTTCGAATTACTTGCTGGAATTCGAGCTGGAGAAAAGCATCGCCAATCTCAAGAGCGTGATTGGATTCAGCGACCTCACTACTCTGCAGATTTTTCTCTGGCAGCGGTGCAACTGGATTACTTTTTACGGTCCCATGGTAGCTGCCGGGCTCAACGCGGGTTCGGGCGCGCGCAAGGGCTATGATGAAAGCTCACTTCTTCAAGCGGTGGGCAGAACAGAAGGCGGTTGGAAGTTGCGGCTAAGGGGTGAAGCGGTCCTCGCGGGTCAATCGATCGGCACAGTATTGGGCGGATGCCTGACGCTGCTCGAGGCCACCATCGGAACTCCCTGGGAATTGGACACAAAAGATTCGATCCTGGCTCTTGAAGATCGCGCCATGCGGCCCTATCAGGTGGACCGCGTGCTGATGCATTTGAAACAAGCTGGAAAACTTGAAGGAGTTCGCGGGTTTGTGCTGGGAGATTTTCCGGAGAGCGAACCGGCGGTTGCCGGAGCCCCAACCGTAAAGGAAGTCTGCGCTCGAATTCTGCGGCCGCTCGGTGTCCCGATCGTCTTCGGTGCTCCCATTGGCCACACCGTGCGGCCCATGCTTACGATACCGCTGGGCACCAAAGCGCGCCTGGACGCAGACGGAGAAGGCACACTCGAATTTCTGGAATCGGCGGTGGTCCCTTGAACGAATCAAGACACGTGCATGTAATTGGGATTGGCGGATCGGCGATGGCGCCCCTGGCCGGGATGCTGCGTGAGCGCGGCTTTCGCGTGACTGGTTCGGATTCCGGAGTTTACCCGCCCGCATCAACACTGCTAGAAAGCCTTGGCATTTCGTTTTTTCACACTTTTGATGCCGCTCACATGCAGCCGACGCCCAACCTGGCGGTGATTGGAAATATCATCGCGCGTGGAAATCCTGAACTGGAAGAAGTGCTGGACCGCAAGATTCCCTATCGCTCGATGCCGGAAATTCTAGAAGAAGTCTTTCTTCCGGAAAAACATTCCATCGTCGTCAGCGGAACGCATGGAAAAACAACCACCACGGCAATGCTGGCTTGGATTTTCCATACGGCGGGGAAGAACCCGAATTTTCTTGTGGGCGGCGTTGCGGAAAACTTTGGCAAAAGCTACGGTCTTGGTGGTGGCGGGGAGTTCATTCTGGAAGGCGACGAGTATGAAACTGCCTTTTGGGACCGTGGGCCGAAATTCTTCCACTATCATCCCGATGATTTGATTATCACCTCTCTCGAATACGACCACGCCGACATTTATCCTGATTTTGAAGCCTACCAGTTGGCTTTTCGCCGCCTGGTGAATCTTGTTCCTCGGCGTGGACGAGTGGTTATTTGGGGTGACGCGGAAGAATCGGGCCCGGCTTTGCGGCGCGCTGCGGAAAAAGCTTTTTGTCCCGTGGAAACATACGGTTTCAACGACGGGAATGATTGGGTGGCGAGTGGCTTCACCATCGATGGCGAAACCATGCGGTTTCGCGTCGCGCAACGTGGAAAACCGTTTGGAGAATTTGCGCTGGTCGCCACCGGGCGCCATAACGTCTTGAATGCTATGGCAGCGCTCATCGTTGCGCAGGGACGCGGCATTCCGGCTGCGGACATTGCCAAGGCGCTCGCGACCTTTCGCAGCGTGAAGCGTCGAATGGATGTGCGGGGTGAAATCGGAGGAGTGCTAGTGGTCGACGATTTTGCGCATCATCCCACTGCCGTCAAAGCCACGATTGAAGCCGCGCGTGGCCGCTGGCCCGGACGCCGGCTCTGGGCCATTCTCGAACCGCGGTCAAATTCCATGCGCCGCAAAGTGTTTCAGGATGCCCTGCCAAAGTCCCTCGCTCTTGGCGACCGCGTCATTCTCGGCGGCGTTTTTCGCGCCCAGCAATTGGGCGGCGAGAATCGCCTCGATCCCGAAACCGTTGCGGAAAGTGTCCGTGCCCTTGGCAAGGACGCCCGTGTGTTTCCCAGTTCTGACGCCATTGCCGAGCACCTTGGAAACGAAGCCAAGCCCGGGGATCTCCTGCTCATCATGTCCAACGGCAGCTTTGACGGCCTGTGCGAAAAAGTTCTGAAGAAACTTGGCGCGCCTACTCAACTTGCGGGCGAGGCGAACAAGCGGTGACGTTTTCTATTCCTCGTGGCAGGCTCTTGGTTCCCGCCAGTCTGTGCTTTCTATTGGTCCTAACATTCAGCGCTGCTGCACAAGCGACAATTCAATACTCCGTCCTTCTGGATCATCCGGAGAGGCATCTCTTCCACGTGACAATGACCATTCCCAACGTGGCCGGTGAAGTCGCCGTTCGAGTGCCCGCGTGGAATGCGCTTTACCAGGTCCGCGACTTTAGCAGCCACGTGCAGCAGGTGGAGGCCTTTGCGGATTCTCAGAAATTGTTTGTCGAAAAGCTGGACAAGCAAACGTGGCGGGTTAAGGGTACGGGAACGATCAAGATTTCTTACGCCACCTATTGGGACGAGGCCGGTCCTTTTGCGTCGCAGTTGAATTCCGAGCATGCCTTTATCAATCCGGCGATGATTCTCATGTACGTGGCGGAGCGGCGTGCCGAAGCTGTGCGCCTTGCGATGCCAGATGTCCCCGCGGGATGGCTAGCAGCCGGTGCGATAATTCAGCTGATGGAGTCGATGGGCGGGGCTCGAATGTTCAGCGGTAATGCCGAGAGCTACGACGCTCTCGTCGACGCGCCCATCGAGGCAGGGAAGTTCGAAATGTTTCCGTTGAGTGGAATCAAACCGCAGATTTGGGTTGTGATTCACGGTGATAACTGGAGCAAAAAACAGGTCGAAGAGGATTTGGGGCGCATCTGCAAGTACGAATTGAAGCTTATGGAGGGAGCGCCGTTCGAACGCTACATGTTTATTCTCCACATTGGCAAAGGTGCTGGCAGTGGAGGCATGGAACACGCGAATTCGACAGCCATTGGCACGTATTCCGATGAATACTTGCCGAGTGTCGCGGCACATGAATTTTTTCATCTGTGGAATGTGAAGCGCATCCGTCCCGCGTCGCTGGAACCTGTGGACGATTCGAAAGAGCAATACACGCGCGTTTTGTGGTTTGCCGAAGGCGTAACGAATACTTATGGTTCGTATACGCTTGTGCGCAGCGGCATTTGGAGCAAGGAACAGTTTTACGCGGACCTCAGCGAACAAATCACCGAATTGGAAGGCCGGCCGGCCAACCGCTGGCAAAGCGCGGAGCAGTCCAGCCTGGATGCGTGGCTTGAAAAATATCCACTCTACAATCAGCCGGAATTCAGCGTTTCGTACTACACCAAGGGACAAGTGCTGGGAGATTTGCTGGACATTCTGATTCGTGACCGCACCGGAAACGGGAAGAGCCTCGATGATGTCATGCGCTCGCTGAATATGAATTTTGCGAAGCAGGGAAAAACGTATCGAGATAGCCTGGACGTCCGTTTGACGGCGGAAAGAATCACCGATAGCTCGTTCGAAGAGTTCTTCCGGAAATACGTTGCGGGGACGGATTCATTTCCCTATCAGGAAATTCTGACGCTGGCAGGCTTGGCTCTGCGCACCGTGGAACGCCGCAGACCGACGCTTGGTTTTTCCATGGAGCACGAACCGAACGGCCGGTTCGTGGTGAGTAAGGTGGATTCCGAAAGTTCGGCAGCCCAGGCCGGCTTGAGGGCTGGAGACGCCATCGTGAACTGGAATGGCGGCGAAGTGCCCAGGCGTGTTAATCGCTGGCTGCAAGAGCAGAAGGCCGGCGATTTGCTGAAGCTGCGGATTCGGCGCGAGGAAAAAGAAATTACCATCGAATTCCGGCTCGGTGAAATCAAAGAAACCCTTTACGTGGTCGGCGAGGATGCCCACGCAGGGGAGAAGGCGCGCCACATTCGCGAGGGGATTCTTCGCGGGGAGACCAGTGCGTCAGCGGTTCGTTAAAAAATGCCGGCCGGCCCACGATTCGCTTGACCGGCCACGCGGGATTCGAGGGAGTTTTACCTGCCTATGCTCCGCACTCTTTTTATCGGCGTTTTCTTATGGCTATACATCCTAGTCGTGGGGCCGCCACTGCTCCTCTACACCTTCATTACGCGCGATCCGGACCCGATTTACTGGGCGGGTGTGAAGGGCGTAATGTTTTTTGTCTGCGCCGTTGGCGTGAAGGTTCGCGTGAAAGGCCTGGAGCGTATCCCTCCGGGCGTGTGCCTGTTTGCCGCGAACCATACCAGTTCGGCTGATGCGCCGGCAATTGTCGGCGCCATCCCTCGCCGGATTGCGATTCTCTTAAAGGAATCGCTCTTCAAATGGCCGATCGTGGGACAGGCATTTTGGTCGGCACATTTTATCCCTGTCAATCGAAGCGCTCGCGATTCGGCGATTGCCAGCGTGGAGAAGGCGACGGAGGCTCTTAAGGGCGGGCAATCGCTCCTGATCTATCCCGAAGGCACGCGCAGCCCGGACGGGCGCCTGCAGGAGTTCAAAAAAGGTGCCGTGATGATGGCCATCAAGGCAGGAGTGCCGATTGTGCCGATGGTGTGTGCTGGGGCGCACCGAGTGATGGAAAAACACTCGCTGGTGATTCATCCCGGGGAAATTGTGGTCGAATTTCTCGAACCGATTGATGCTTCCAAGTATTCCCTGGAAGAGCGGGACATCTTGAACGAGCGCCTGCGCATAGCGATGGGTGGAGCCTTGCCCCCGGACCAGCGGCCCGCTGGTCTTTCTAGTTAACAATAATTTTCCCCTCCCCCGTGTTTTGTGTAAGTGTTGCATTTAAAGGGTTTAGCTGTTTCGTAAGTCTTTTGTCTGCAACACTAACACTTGCGAGGAGGCGCGGAAAATTCTGAGGAAGGTACTAAGAGAGTATTTGGGGAAGGGGGAAACTAGAAGGTAGAAAACTAGAATGTGAAAATTGCAAAGAGAAGAGAGATTCCTCGCTTCGCTCGGAATGACTAGTGCGGGGAGGGGAAACCAGAGAAGAGAGATTTCTCCCTGCGGTCGAAATGAGGGGCGGGGGGATGAGAAGTAAGAGCGGAGAGATTCCTCACATTCGCAGGCCGACCCGTTCGGAGGACCGAACGGGAAAGAAAAAGTCGGCCTGCTTCGTTCGGTCCCGTAGACCCATCCGGGACGCACAAGACGCACCCCGCAAAAGCATCCGGCACGCACAAGACGCAAATGACGGGCGGGGGAGTGAAAAGAAAACTAGAGTACAGAAACTAGAGAAAACCGAAAGGCAAGAGTAGGTGTGTCAGCGGGGCTTGAGGAGGTCGAGTTGGGATTCGAGTTCGCGGACGCGCTTTTGAAGTTCGGGAAGGCGGTTTAACGCCGCCATGGTTTTTAGCCATTCGCGATTTTCGACGGCGGGATAGCCGGAATACAGCGAACGCGGAGGGACATCGTTGGGAACGCCGCTCTGCGCAGTGATCACGGCGCCGTCGCCCACGGTCAGGTGGCCGGCGGTGCCTACCTGGCCCGCAAGGATGCAGTTGCTGCCGACCTTGGTGGAACCGGCCAGGCCCACTTGGCCGCAGAGCATAGTGTTCGCTCCTACTTGCGAAGCGTGGCCAATCAGCACGAGATCATCGAGCTTGGTGCCGCGGCCGATGCGGGTTTCGCCGACGGTGGCGCGGTCCACGCAGGCGTTGGCTTGCACTTCGACGTCGTCTTCGAGGACGGCCGGGCCCGACTGGGTCATCTTGTACCAGGTGCCGTCTTTCTGCTTGGCGAAGCCCAAGCCGTCTCCGCCGATGACCACGCCATTCTGCAGAATAACGCGATTGCCGATGCGGCAGAATTCACGCACGACGGCGTGCGCATGGGCAAAAAAATTGTCGCCAATCTTTGCGCCACGATAGATGGTGACGAAACTGTGCAGCGTGGCGTTGCGGCCGATCTCGACGTCCTCGTCGATGTAGCAGTAGGGGCCGACGTGGGCTCCCTCACCGATCTTTGCGCTTTTCGCGATGATTGCCGTGGGATGAATCCCGGGCGCATAGCGTGGCTGCTGATAAAAAAGCTCTAGCGCATGGGCAAACGCGAGATACGGATTCGATGAGCGCAACGCGGCCAAGGCAGGCATGGACGCCTCACGATCCAGGGCAATTCCTTCTTCGATCAGGATCGCAGAGGCGCGCGTGGTCTTCAGCAAAGGGAAATAGCGCCGATTCGCGAGGAACGTGATTTGCCCCGCTTCGGCATGTTCGATGCCGGCGACGCCGCGAATGTCGATTTCGGGCGGGCCTTCCAGGCGGCATCCGAGTTTCTGCGCGATTTCAGCAAGTTTCATGGAGAGGCTCCTGAATGTTTGGTGAGGCTGCCTGCGAGTCTCGCACAGGCGAAAGAGGGAAGTACAGCCGAGACGGAGACTACTCGTTGAAAAGGCGAGGCTGTGAAGCGCTGGCCGCAGCAGCGGCGGGCTTTCTGCGCGCGACACCTACGACGCCTAGAACGGTGACTTCTGAAAGCGCAGCACGTGGAACGAAGATGCGGTCCGTGGAAGAGTTGAGGTCGGGCGAAGTGATTTGCAGTCCGTTATCGAGGAGCGAAAGCAAATCGTTTGGAACCACACCTTCCAAGGTTTCTCCGTCGTTATAGTGCAGCTTTACCCAAAGGCCATCCAGCTTGGGCCGGCTGAGGAAGGCTTTGCGCTCGGGTTCGAAGTCGTCGGAAAACTCGCGCACGAAATAAACGGACCGCACGCGTGCCAGGGGGATGGCCACGTGTTCCCCGTCGGGCGTCAGCAGGTCTAGGGGATCGGCTTGCCCCAGACGGACAGGGTTCAGGTAGCCGCGCAAGGGCTTTTTGTCGGCGAGCACAACAATAACCTTCTTGTGCGTTGAGGCTGGGGGCTTATTCTTCAAGATGGCGTGTTTCCCGTGCCGGAAGGCCGAAATTTGCCAATCGGCAAAATGTATGTTATGTTAAGCACGTTTTTCCTGTCAAGTTGTTGTTTTCATTAGGGTTAGGGCCACGGAGCACCGCCCTTTGACCGATAAAAAGCATATCCTCAAATCGGCTTCGATCATCTCCCTGGTCACCGTCGCTAGCCGCGTCCTAGGGTACGTCCGCGACCAGCGCATTACCCTCCTGCTGGGCACATCTTTTGCCGCCGACGCGTACGTGCTGGCCTATCGTATACCCAATCTCTTCCGCCGTCTCGTTGCCGAAGGGTCCATGACTGCTTCCTTCATCCCTGTATTCACCTCCTATATGCGGGAGAAGTCCAAGGAAGAGGTTTGGGATTTCGCGAACCGTCTGTTCTGGACCCTTTCTTTGGTCGTGGCGGTGATTACGATTTTGGGAATGGTTTTTTCACCTGCGGTCGTTCAGCTGTTCTCCGGCGAAAATGTGGCTCGCGCGGAGGCAGTCGACCTCAACCGCATCATCTTTCCCTATCTGTTTTTTATTGCCCTTGCGGCGTTGGCCATGGGCATCCTCAACTGCTTTCATGTTTTTGGTTTGCCCGCGGCTACGCCGGTATTGCTGAACGTGTCCACCATTGCCTTTTCGGTTGGCATCGTCTGGCATTATGTAGGGGACCCGGCCAAGTCTCTTGCGATTGGCGTTTTGGTGGGCGGAGTGCTGCAATTCCTGATTCAGGTGCCCTCGCTGGTCCGCCGCGGGATGAAGTTTACGTTTGGCATCTCGTTTTCCCACCCGGCAATTCGGGATGTAGCCCGCCTGATGCTGCCGCGGCTTTTCGGAATCGGCATCGGCCAGATCAATCTATTGATCGATACGCGGTTTGCCACCGCCGCGCGCATGCCGCCTGGAAGCCTCGCTGCGCTTTACGTCGCCGATCGGGTCATGGAATTGGTGCTCGGTGGCTACGCCATTGCGGTCGCCACGGCTATTCTGCCGATGATGTCTCACCAAGCGGCCGCAAAGGATTATGATTCGCTGAAGAAAACGCTGTCGTTTTCGGTCCGCATCGTGGCTTTCATCACCATTCCCGCGGCCCTCGGCTTGATGATCCTGCGCGAGCCGATCATCCGCGTGCTCTTCCAACACGGCCAGTTCGTCGCGGAATCCACGCGCCTGACGGCCCGCGCGCTGCTCTATTACGCGGTCGGGCTTCCCGCCCTCGCCTCGGTTAAATTAATCGTCCCGGCGTTTTACTCCACGCGGGACACCAAGACGCCCGTCATCATCGCTTCCATCTCACTTGTTTTGAATATTGTGCTGAACGTCGTCTTCCTGGAATTCTTCTTTAAGCGTGTTCAGAACGGCGGGCCGGCGCTGGCCACGGCGCTGGCTACGTTCTTTGATTTCTTGGCGCTCTTTATTATTTTCCGGCTGCGCTACGGCCCGCTGGGAACGATGGATATTTTCCGTTCGTTTACAAAAATTTCCTTGTGCGCCGGAATTATGGGTGTCGCCTGCTGGTTTGGGAATTATTACACGGGGTTCGCCTTGCACTCGCGCTTCCTGGTGCAATTTCTTGTTTTTGCTGCTCTGATCCTCGGAGCAACCGCTCTTTACCTGGCGCTTGCCTGGCTGTTCCGCTGCCATGAGATCGAGGAAGTCTATGGAATTGCCACGCGGCGCGCTGCCGGCGCCGGTGACGGATATATGGGGAGCTGATGGAAATCGCCGCAACCATTTCGTCGTTTTTAACCCACGTGCGGGTGGAGAAGGGGCTTTCCTCGAACACGGTGTCGGCCTATCGCCGCGATCTCGTGAAATTCGATGAGTTTGCCCGCAAGCGCAAGCTAATGCTCGAAGCCGTCAGCCGCGACGATTTGGTGGATTTCCTCGCGGGACTCTATCGTCAGAAGCTCGAAAGTAAGACGGTGGCCCGGCACTTGGTTACATTGCGCAACTTTTTCCGTTTTGCGCAGATCCACGAGCTCATTCGCGAAGACCCGTCGGTGAATTTCGAATCGCCAAAGATCCATCGTGCTTTACCTGGCTATCTTCGCCTCGAGGAGGTCGAGCGCCTTCTCAACCAGCCCGATGTGAAAACTCCCATCGGCTTGCGGGATCGCGCCATGCTGGAAGTTCTGTACTCGACCGGTTTGCGCGTGTCCGAGCTCATCGGTCTTCGTACCAGCGATCTGGATGCGAAGGTTGGCTGCGTTCGATGCATCGGCAAGGGTGACAAGGAACGCATTGTGCCCGTTGGCAAAAAGGCGCTGGCTATCGTCGAACGGTATCTCCGGGATGCCAGGCCGAAGCTGCTTGGCAAAGTACCCGGCAGTCCTGCGTTATTCGTGAATCGCCGCGGGGCGCCATTGAGCCGCGTAGGCGTCTGGAAGATACTTTCGGCTTATGGACGGCTGGCCGATCTGCGCGTGGCCCTTACGCCTCACATGCTGCGGCACAGCTTTGCCACGCACTTGCTTGAGCGCGGGGCGGACCTGCGGTCCGTGCAGCTCATGCTCGGCCATGCCGACATTTCCACAACACAGATTTACACGCATGTTGTCGAGGAGCGGTTGAAGCAGATTTATAAAGCGCATCACCCGCGCGCATAGCGCGGCCGGCCCCGGGAAACTCATTGCGGGTGCCTCTGCGGCGGTCAGCGCGGACACCCTGAAGCAGAAGGAGCGCAATGCCAGACTATATGTTTTTGTTGGAAAGCCGGCTCTCGCCGGAGCAGCGAGCCGTGATGCTGCGCGTGCAGGAACTTTCCGCCGCACTGGGATTCAATGTGTATCTGACGGGCGGAACCGTTCGCGACCTCGTAACCGGCGCTTCGCTGCGCGATCTCGACTTCACCGTGGAAGGAAACCCCTCGAAGATTGCCCACGAACTCGAAAAGGGCGGTGCCAAAATCCTTCACGAAGATGAAAAGTTTCGCCACGTCGAACTGCTCTTTGCCGGCGACTGCGAAGGCAGCATCTCCGCTGCCCGCGACGATCATTATGTTCGTCCCGGAACGCGCCCGGAGATTCGCTGGTCGACCATCATGGAGGATTTGCGGCGCCGCGATTTTTCCCTCAACGCCATCGCCATTTCGCTGAACCCGGCCTCGCGCGGCTTGCTGCTCGATCCCACTAACGGCCTCTCCGACATCGAACGGGCCGAGGTTCGCGCGCTCACCATTCATAGTTTCACTAACCAGCCGGTCCGTCTGTTGCGCGTCTTGCGCTACGCCGCGCGCATGGGCTTCAAGATCGAGCAGCGCACCCAGGAATGGTTCGACCTGGCCATTGAGCGCAACCTGCAGGAAACCATTGCGCCGGAAGATGCCGGCGATGAACTGCGCGCCCTCGCCCGCGAGGAGCGGCCAGCCGTCGTGCTGAAAGCTTGGGAAGAGCACGACCTTCTCGAGGCCGTCAATCCCGTGCTGGCCAAGAAGCATCCGTCATACGACGCCATCGCCCGTCTCATGAAAGTGCGCGAGGATCTCTTCACGGCGGGCTTCCGTCCACGTCTCGCCTCTCCGATGCTCCTTGCCATTCTTGGAAAGCTAAAGGATCGCGAATTGGCGAATGTCCTTTCCAAAGCCGGATTCCGCTCAGCGGAAGTGGAGGCGGCGCTTGGTTTTGAAGAAGAAGCGCTGGAGGCCCAGAAAGAGCTTCTGGGACGAAAAATGAACGCCCCGGTGGATGCTTTCCGGTTTCTTGAAAAAATGCCGCTCGACCAGATCGCCTACCTTATGGCCGAGTCCAATAAATCGGCCGCGCTTTCGAAAATTCGCGCCTTTCTGAACAAGTGGCGACCCATTCGCAACGCTTTGCCGGTTGTGGCCACCGAACTCGAAGCTCTTGGTATGGTGCGTGGGCCCAAGTTCGACGCTATCGTCGAACAGGTCTTCGCCATGCAGCTCACCGGTCGCGGCAAGACCAAAGAAGAGCGCGAAAAAATCCTGCGAAAGCTTTCCGGCATCAAGGAACAGCCGAAGAAAAAAGAAAAGGAAAAGAAGGCAAAGGGCACAGACAAAGCTCATGCTGCCGCGGCCATGGGCGACGCCGCTCACAAGAAGCACGCAGCCGCAAAGGCCGAAGCCAAACAGGCTGCCAAGGGGAAGCCTGTTCCTGCGAAGGCTCATGCGAAGCATATCGCCCGGGCACCTCGCGGCAAGAGCGCTTCCTCTGGCAAGAAGAGTCACGGACGGAGGTAGCGGCCATGGCTGACGATTCCGTGCTGCCTGTGGGAAACCTCACAATGCGTAATGCAAAACGGGCCCCAGCGTTCTAAAATGGAGTTCCATGGGCCAACCGCAGTTCGTGCATCTCCACGTTCACACGGATTACAGTCTGCTCGACGGGGCTTGCGAAACTTCCGAACTCCTGGATGAAGCATCCCGCCAGAAAATGCCCGCGGTGGCCATCACCGACCACGGCAATCTTTTCGCTGCCGCTAATTTTTTCTACGAAGCCAGCAAACGCGACGTGAAGCCCATCATCGGGTGTGAAGTTTACGTCGCCAAAGGCAGCCGTCATGAGCGCGGCGAAAAGACCAACGGTGGCAACGGCCCGGATCGTGGCGACGCCGAGCCGGGGATGCGCGGCAGCAATCACCTTGTGCTCCTCTGTGAGTCCCTGGAGGGCTATCACAACTTAATCAAACTGGTTTCTGCGGGCTTTCTTGAAGGTTTCTATTACAAACCGCGCATCGACTACGACCTGCTTGCTAAACACAGCAAAGGCTTGATCGCACTGTCAGCCTGCCTCCGTGGACCGGTGACCGAAGCAGTCGTCGATCAGAAATACGATCAGGCGCGCGAAAATGCTTATCGCCTGCGCGACGTTTTCGGCAAAGGCAATTTCTTCCTCGAAATTCAAGACCAGGGATTGCCGATCGAAAAAGACGTGAATCGCGACCTGGTCCGTCTCTCGAAAGAGACGGGCATCCCGCTGGTGGCCACTAACGATTGTCACTATCTCCATCACGACGACGCTCATGCCCAGGAAGTGTTGCTCTGCATCCAGACCGGCAAGACCATGAGCGACACTAATCGGATGAAGTTCCAGACCGATCAGTTCTACTTCAAGAGTGCAGTAGAGATGGCGCAGGTCTTCGGCGAAATTCCTGAAGCGCTGAGCCGCACTGTGGACATCGCTTCGCGCTGCAACGTCAAGGTCGAGCGCATCCCCAATCCGTTCCCGGAATTCAGAGTTCCCGAAGGGCATACTTCGGCAAGCTATTTTGAATCCGTTGTGCGCGAAGGATTTGCCGCCCGCATCCCGCAGCTCGAGCGCCTGGCGCAACAGGGCTTTCTGCGAAATTCCCTGGCCGAGTACGAACGCCGGCTGACCTCCGAAATTGAAATGATCAAGAAGATGCGCTACGAGGGCTACTTCTTGATTGTTTGGGATTTCATACACTACGCGCGCGCGCAAGACGTGCCGGTCGGGCCGGGGCGTGGTTCCGCGGCGGGCAGCCTGGTCAGCTACGCCTTGCGCATCACTGACGTCGATCCTTTGCAATACAACCTGCTCTTCGAGCGCTTCCTGAACCCCGAGCGCGTTTCCATGCCCGACATCGACATCGACTTCTGCATGCGGCGACGTGGCGAGTTGATCGAATATGTGACGCAAAAGTACGGGCGCGAAAACGTTGCGCAGATTATTACTTTTGGAACGATGGCCGCCAAGGCTGCGGTCAAGGACGTTGGCCGCGCCATGGACATTCCCTACGGCGAAGTGGACCGGCTCGCCAAGCTCATTCCGACGACGCTGGGCATCGAGTTGAAAGACGCACTTGAAGAAGCGCCCCAACTTAAATCGGCGATCAACAGCGATGAACGTCTCAAGGATTTGATGGCCGTGGCGCTACGTCTCGAAGGACTATCGCGGCACGCTTCCACGCATGCTGCCGGTGTGGTCATTTCGCCGCGACCGCTCACCGAGGTCGTGCCGCTCTACAAGTCAAACCGCGAGGAAATCACGACGCAGTACGACATGAATGCGCTCGAGCGCATCGGGCTGCTAAAGATGGATTTTCTTGGCCTGACGACGCTCACGGTGCTCCACGATACCGTTCGAATGATTGAGCAGAATCGCGGCGCAAAAATTGACATTGACAGCCTGGCATTGGACGACGCCGAAACCTACAAGCTCTTTGCCCGTGGGGATACGACGGCCATCTTCCAGTTCGAATCGCATGGCATGCGGGACATTCTGCGGCGTTACCAGCCGACCCGGATCGAAGATCTAACTGCGCTGAATGCACTCTATCGCCCTGGCCCCATCCAGGGCGGCATGATCGATGATTTCATCAACCGCAAGCAGGGCAAGACCAAGGTCAGCTACGAACTTCCGCAGTTGCAAGACATACTCGAGGAAACGTACGGCGTCATCCTGTACCAGGAACAGGTGATGCAGATCGCCAATCGCCTGGCGAGTTTTTCGCTCGGCGAAGCGGACATCCTTCGCCGCGCAATGGGCAAAAAAAAGAAGGAAGAGATGGCGGCCCAACGCGCCAAGTTCATGACCGGCTGCGCTACCAATAAAATTCCGGAGAAAAAGGCCGAACGCATTTTCAACTTGATGGAGGAATTTGCCGGCTACGGGTTCAACAAGTCGCATTCCTGCGCCTACGCGTTGCTTGCATACCAGACGGCTTACCTGAAAACGCATTATCCGGTGGAATTCATGGCCGCGCTGTTGACTTCGGAAGCTGGCAACACCGAAAAAGTCGTCAAATATATCAATGAAGCGCGAGGAATGAGTATTTCCATTCTTCCGCCCGATGTAAATGAGAGCGACCTCTACTTCACTCCCGTCGGCGAATCGATTCGCTTCGGTTTGGCAGCGATCAAGAACGTCGGAGAGAATACCGCCAAAGCCATTCGTGAATCGCGACTCAGCCAGGGAGAGTTCAAATCGCTGTACGATTTCTGCGAGCGCATCGAGTCGCGCTTTCTGAACAAACGCGTATTTGAAAGCCTCATTAAATCCGGAGCGGTGGATTCTCTCGGACCGCGCGAATCTATGCTCGCTTCGGTAGATGATGCGGTTGCGGCCCTGCAGCGTGCTTCCCGCACCCGCGAATCCGGCCAGCACGGGCTGTTCGGTACTGCCGCCGCCCCTGCGCCGACGCCATTCGAATTGCGCGAAGCTGTTCCGTGGAGCGAGGAAGAGCGCCTCGCAAGCGAATACGCCATGCTCGGCTTTTATGTTTCCGGGCATCCGCTGGCGAAATACGCTTCCCGCCTGATGGACCTGAAGACAGTTTCTCTCGATCAAGTGGAAGAGCAGCGAAACGGAAAAGAGATCACCGTGGCGGCGTTGATCGTGGGTACTCGTCCAATGCGCTCGAAAAAAGGCGCTCGCTGGGCTATCTTCACGATTCAGGATATGACAGGAGTTCAGGAACTGCTCGCGTTTCCGGAGAGTTTTGCGCGCGTTGAGGCGGTATTAAAGCCGGGGAATCCGCTACTGCTGAAAGTCCGCGTACAGGTCGAGGAAGCAGGCACGCGGCTTTCCTTGCAGGAAGCACGCCGGCTGGACGAAATCGCTGAGCGCGCTACATCCAGCGAGATTCGCGTTCGAATCGAAATGCAAGCGCTGAGCGAAGAGGCTCTCGATCGTCTGGAAGACTTGTTTGCCGCTTCGCCTGGACTATGCCAGGTGGTGTTTGAACTGTGCTCGCAGGACGGTTCCGTGGCCGTACTGCAGGCGCAGCAACGCGTAAAGGGTTCGCCAGAACTTGTGGACGCAATCCGCGAAATTTGTGGCGGGTCCGCCGTTCGAAAGGTGCCGGAATGAAAACAAAAGAGAAAAACAAAACCGGCGCTCCGCCTGCGACCCATTCAAAAGAGAACGACCGTCAAAAAGAAATCGAGCGCCAAAAGGAAATCGAACGACTCGAAAAAGATGTCGAGGAATTGCGCCACCTGGCCGGCAATGCCGACGCCGACAGGGAAGTGGAACGCATCCGCGAACAGGTTGCGGAATTACGGCGCGAGTTCTACTCGCACCTGGGGCCGTGGCAGCGCGCGCAAATCGCGCGTCATCAGCAGCGCCCGTACACTTTGGATTTTGTTAGTTTATTGTTTACCGATTTCATTGAACTGCATGGTGACCGCGGTTACGCCGACGACAAAGCGATCATCACGGGACTGGGAAAGTTTCACGGTCGGCCGGTGGCTATCGTCGGACACCAAAAAGGACGTGACACCAAGCAGCGGCTGGCGCGCAATTTCGGCCAGCCCAAACCAGAAGGTTATCGCAAGGCTTTGCGGATCATGCAGTTGGCGGCGAAATTCGGGCGGCCGATTTTCACTTTTATTGATACGCCCGGGGCGTACCCGGGGATCGATGCCGAAGAACGGGGACAGGGCGAAGCCATTGCGCGCAATCTTCGCGAGATGGCCCGGCTGCCGGTGCCGGTAATCGTCACGGTGACGGGCGAGGGCGGGTCGGGAGGCGCGCTGGCGATTGCCGTCGGCGATCGCGTCAACATTCTGGAGAACAGTTTCTACTCGGTGATTTCGCCGGAGGGGTGCGCTTCGATCATCTGGCGCGATTCCACGAAAGCGGAAACGGCGGCGGCGGCCATGAAAATCACGGCAAAGGATTTGAAAGAACTGGGCATCGTGGATGAGATCGTGGCGGAACCGGAAGGCGGAGCGCACAGCGACCATGAAGCGGCTGCGCGGTTCCTGGACGAAGTGCTGGACCGGCAACTGGTGCTACTGACGAATCAGCCCATCGCGGGACTGCTCGATGCGCGGCATGAGAAGTTCCGGAAGATGGGACAGTTCTTCGATTTGGGACACTGAGGTTTGAGCGGCTGCGGGGCGGGTGAAAGGGTCTTACGGACGCGAGGTGAGCGAGGAAGGATAGCCAAAGACAGCACGCTCGGAAGGTTCAGACGTCGAGAGGGGGCTTGATATAGGCGGCGCCATGGCGGTAGAGGCCAGCAGTGGGGATGGCTTGGGAAAAAACGATACGGATGGGAACAAAGATGGCGCCGGTGCCGGGGGTGAAAGGAACGGCAACTTCGAGGCGCGTGCCTTCGGGATATTGATTGCGGCTGCGGAAGCTGAGGCCGCCTTTGGAGAGATCTTCGCAGACGGCAATCTCTTCCTGAAAGCCGCGGTGGCGGATGGCGGCGAGGACGCGGGCTTTGATGCGCGTGCGGTTACGGCGGGGAATGACGCGCTCATCGACGGGGAGTGTGGATACGCCGTTCTCTGGATCGCGAATTTCGGATTGGGATTCGACCCAGATCGAAGGCGAGTCGCAAAGTTTGCAGACGCGCGCGACGCATTTGCGGACTTCGAAGGACTTCAACTGGAGCTCGTTGAGATAAACGACTTCGCGGCGCTGGCAGAAACTGCACTCCATGAGAAGGCGCGCCAGAGCTTCTTCACCCTTGTGAGGGGCGGGGAAGTCGATGTCCCAGAAGTCAGCCCGGGGATCAAGAATATGGACGGCGTAGAGGAAGTGGTTAGGCGGGTCCTGGTCGATTTCGGCGACGACGCGGGCGCGAGTGTTTTTCCACTGGTCGTCATCGAGTTTGCGGCGGAGGTGGAGCTCCTGGCCCATGGAAAGCTTCTCGGTCAGGCGGAGGACGCCGCCATTACGGCTGACGAGCAGCGTCTCGGCATTCTGTGTGACTGTGGCGCCCGCGCTGGAGACCCACGACGCCTCGACAGACATGCGGAAGCGTACGCGGTCACTTTGGCGGAGGCCGTCAGATAGTGTGGTCATAGCGCGATAAACGAGAGTCCTGCAATCAGGCTAGCATGGCCGGACGGGGCGGAAAGGCTGGAGAAACGAGGTTTGTCGTTCCAAGTAATAACGCGCAGGCGAAACGCGGGGGCGTTGCACGGGAGGGGTTGGTATTGACTTTTTGGTGTGAAGACCAGCTCGAACTGCTTTCGGGAAGGCATTTTTGAGGCAAACTAATACGTGCCGGACGCGCCCCGGTAAAAAAGAGCCGTTTGCGGCCCGGCGTAAACGACTGTGAGCAACGTCATCTCCATGGACGACAGGACATCGAAAGGCGACGCGCGGGGACTCTCTGTGCGCGATCGCCGGTACAGCATTCGTTATCCTTTTGCGGCGGATGCGGAGTTGCTGGACCTTGAAAGCGGCGCGAAGGCTGTGGGTGTTACGTCCGACATTTCGATGGGCGGGACGTTCATCTGCACAAGTAAACCGTTTGCTTCGAACGCCCGCGTTCGACTCACGATGACGCGGAAAGATCAAAAGGTAGAGGCGCTGGGCGTGGTACGTATCGTGAAGCCGCGCATCGGCATGGGCATCGAATTCATCGATCTGGAATCACGACACCTCGAAGTGCTGCGCCGCTGGGTGGAACAACTTACTAAGTCCCGCTAATCGTTCCTAATCTCTATCGGCCGATCAACTTCCCTGCGTGAAGCATTACGCGGATTTAGGGCCGCGTGTCGAGCGGGTGTTTGCTCTTTTCGTAGAATTCGTTTTGGAGCTTGAGGCTTTGGTCATCTGTTTTGGCTGCGCGAATGGCTTCAACGGTGGCGGCGATCCAATTGTTCATGTTCCATTCGCCGAGTTCGCGCGTGGCGACCGAACCGTCTCCTGAGTAATGGTTGGGAAAGCGGGCGTACCACCAGATGCCGGTGTAGACATCTTCGGGTAGGTGCAGGCGCTTCTGGTCGATTCCGGATTCGGTAGCGGCGCGCTCGATGTGAACCAGGTCGGGCCGGGAAACCATGGTATTCGAGGTTTCGTTTTCACCAGCGTGGTAATCGATGGCAGTCGACTTTTTTGGCGGACCGCCGGGGCGGCTGCGCTCGCCGTCGAGGACATAAACGACATAGTCGTGCGGGCGATCGAGTTGTGCCTGGGCGAAAAAGGGAAGCAGATGCTCGTTTCCTCCGTGGCCGTTGACAATGACGATCTTTTTACAGCCATTGCGAGCCATTTCATCGGTGGTTTCCTGGAGCAGCTTTAATTGTAGATCCATGCTGTAAGCGACGGTTCCAGGTTCGTGCTTGGCTTCGAAAATTTGTCCGAAGTAATACTGTGGAAAAACGACGGCGAACTCCTGCTGCGCAGCCTGCAAGGAGGCATGGCGCACATTGAGAAGATCCGTGCCCAGGGGCAGATGAGGACCGTGTTTTTCCAGGATGCCGAAAGGCAGCAGGCACGTTCCTTTGGATAGCTGGATGGCCTCGCGAAAATCCGCCGCGGTCAGCTCTTCCCACTTCACGGAGAGCTTGGACTGCGCCCGGATGGAACATACAGTGATTATAGATACGAAGAGAAAACAGATTGCCGCGCGCTTCATGGATATTCCTCCTGAACCGCCCTGCATTCTAGCTTTAAAGCCTGTAATTCGGAAAAGCAGGTCTACAACGATCCGCACCAGAGGCGCGGGGACCTGCAGACTGGGAACAAGAGCATCGCAATCAGAGCGAGGGCCGAAGGAGGCGACAGAGATGGCGGGCGTTGCGCGCGGCAAGGTTCATGGATTACAGTACGCGACTTAGCAAGGCGACTATATGGGGAGGCCACGGATGTTGCAGAGCTCGAGGCGTCGTTTTCTCCGCGAAGTCACGGCAGTGGAGTTGGTGCGTCAGCGAGTGCGCTTTTTGGCGACTTTTTGAGAGCGCAAGCGCCTGCTTCAGAAGTGGGGACCGGGCCCATTCGCGTGTATCTCGACACGCGGCGTACGCGTGCGGCGCTGGACCGCAACATTTTTGGTTCCTTTCTCGAGCATCTTGGCCGCGCCATTTACGAGGGCATATATGATCCGAAGTCCGCGCTATCGGATTCGAATGGATATCGCAAGGATGTCCTTGAGGAAATTCGCAAGCTGAGCGTGCCGATGATCCGCTATCCGGGCGGGAATTTTGTTTCCGGGTATAACTGGCTCGACGGTGTGGGGCCGAAACAGGGCCGCCCGCGAGTTCTCGACAAGGCCTGGAATTCGATGAACAGCAACGAATTCGGCACAAACGAATTTCTGGCGTGGTGCAAGGCCGCGGGAACGCAGCCGCTCCTCGCGGTCAACCTTGGCACCGGCACTCCGGAAGATGCGGCAGCGCTGGTGGAATACTGCAACGTGGACCAGGGGACACGTTGGAGCGAGTTACGGCGTAAACATGGAGTTGCGGATCCGCATCGCGTGCGGCACTGGTGCCTAGGAAATGAGATGGACGGGCCGTGGCAGATCGGTCACATGTCCGCGACCGAGTACGGATGGAAGGCCGCGGATGCGGGCCGCCAGATGCGTTACGTGGATCGCGATTTGACGCTGGTTGCTTGCGGCTCAAGCGGGCCGGGCATGCCCACGTACCTGGAGTTTGCGGAGGTAACGGCGGTCTGCGATTTCGTCCGTGGGCGGCTGCGCTCCAAGAAGAAGCTTTGGCTTTCGTTTGACGAATGGAACGTGTGGTACCGTGCGCGATCCGGCTCTGCTACCGACGGACATCGGCAAGAGGCGCCGCATTTATTGGAAGAAGTCTACAACCTGGAAGATGCGCTGTTGGTCGGCGGTTGTATCAACACACTTCTGCGCTCCGCGGATCGCGTGAAGATCGGCTGCCTGGCGCAGCTTGTGAACGTGATCGCTCCCCTGATGACGAATACGACTGGATTGGTACGGCAAACAATCCTGTATCCGTACAGTTGGGCCTTGCAGTATGGCCGGGGCAGCGTTTTGGATGTGCTGATGGAGAACTGCCCGACGTATGAATCGTCGGGAACGGAAACAGCGGCATACCTGGACGTCGCCGGTCCGATACAAGCTGCGGAGGGCGTGCTGTCTGTCTTTGTATTGAACCGCGACCTGGCAAAGCCGCGCGAGGTGGAACTGAATTGGGAAGACAGAACGGGCGGCCGGCTGCTGATGGCGCAAGTCTTGACGGGATCGGACCTGAAAGCAGTGAATGACTTTGCTGCCCCAACTCGCGTTGTTCCCAAGGCAGCGGACAAGCCCGTGGCCAGCGGAGCACGCACGCGAATTGAAGTCCCGCCGCGGTCGTACTCTTCTACCAGTGGCAGCTTTAGGACCCCGCTCGGACACAAGCCATGCCAACAGACTCACAAGTGAGCCAGCCCACTGATCCTTCGCAGCCTCTGACCCGGGCGAGATCTCATTTATTCCCTGCGGGACAGCTCGTTCCTTTCATTCTTGTCACCGTGTTGTTCTTTCTGTGGGGGATTCCGAACAACCTCAATGACGTGCTGATCCGCCATGTTACCGGGCTGGTGCTTTTTGGCGCTGGCGCTTTCTTGTTCTGGCCTGCCGCACTCGCCGGGAGTTACGGCTTTTTTCTCTTCGCGCTTTTCGTAATCGCCAGCGGCCTGTCGTTCTTGGAAACCGCATCGAACCCCTTCATCGCGCAGTTGGGCGACCCCGACAGCTCGGAACGTCGGTTGAACTTCTCGCAGGCCTTCAATCCGCTTGGGGCGATCACCGGAGCGTTGATTGGCACCATATTTATTTTCTCGGGAGTTGAGCTAACACCGCAGGAAATCGCAGTTCGACAAGCGCAGCATACTTACGAAGCGTATCTTCGCTCTGAAACGTTGCGTGTTGTTAAACCGTATTTGGTAATCGGGGCGGTTGCGCTTATATGGGGGATGCTCATCTTGTGGACCAAATTTCCGGCCATTCGAAGCGAGCACGAAGATGAGTCCGGCGACCGAGGACATTTCCGCGAGCTCTTTCGTTATCCGCATTTTCTGTTTGCGGTTGTCGCGCAGTTTTTCTATGTCGGCGCGCAGGTGGGGACCTGGAGCTACTTCATCTCTTATGTCCAGGAGTACGCACACCAATCCGAGAAGGTCGCGGGTTATTTCCTGACGGGCACGCTGGCGGCCTTTGGGGTAGGACGCTTCGCCTCCGCCTGGCTGATGGGATTCATTAGTCCGAGCAAGCTCATGGGTGCGTATAGCGTCGCGAATATCGTGCTCGTGGGCGTTGCTGTCTTTAATCCCGGTTGGCTCGGACTTTGGTGCGTGTTTCTGACCAGCTTTTTCATGTCCCTCATGTTCCCGACGATCTTCGCTCTCGGACTGAAGGGCCTCGGGCCAAACACCAAGCTGGGAGGATCGCTGCTCGTGATGGCCATTGTTGGAGGCGCGGTTTTGACGCCGATGATGGGGTTCATCTCGGTGAAAACTCACAGTCTGGCAATCGCATATTCGGTGCCGCTCGTTGCGTATGCCGTTATTGCGCTTTATTCATTCTGGGGCTCGCATCAGCGGAGCACAGACGTTACCACGGGCTGAGTTCCCACAGCCGAAGAGGAGAAATTCATGAGCAAGCGATACTGCCTGGCGCTCGATCTGAAGGACTCTCCCGAACTGATTGAGGAGTACAAGCGTCATCATCAGAACGTCTGGCCGGAGATTACGAAGAGCATCAAGGACGCTGGGATCGAAGACATGGAAATTTATCTGCGCGGTACACGCTTGTTCATGATTATGGAAGTCAGCGAACGTTTTTCGTTTGAGGCAAAAGCGCAAGCGGACAGGAGCGATGCGAAGGTGCAAGAGTGGGAGAAGCTTATGTGGAGATTTCAGCAACCATTTCCGCAGGCCCGCCCGGGAGAGAAATGGGTCCTCATGGAGCGAATCTTCAAGCTGTAATTGCAGCGCGCCGTTCGTTCGCTAGTTTGAACGCCTAGAAATTCGACGTCCCATCTAGTGTTGTTTCCTTTGATCCCTGACAACGGCTCGTCTGAAGCTTAAATTCCGTCGGTGCTGTGCCGTGGGTATGCTGGCGGAGGAGGAGGGATTCGAACCCCCGAGACCCTTTCGAGCCTAACGGTTTTCAAGACCGCCGGTTTCAACCGCTCACCCACTCCTCCGGTTCCAATTCTAGCGTATTCCCCGAGATACCCGTACAAGAGAGAGAAGGAGGGCCGGAACTAGCAAGCGAGCCGGGGAAAGACGGGCTGAGGAAGGGAGGGCCAGCAGGGAGGCTGTCGTTCCAAGAGAGGGAGCCTAGCGGGAGGCAGTAATGGGAACGCCGAGTTCCTTGAGTTTGGCGCGGGCGAGGCGATCTTCGTCGCTGCCGGGGAAGCGCTTGATGACTTCGCGGAGTTCGCGAACGCCGCCCGTTTTCTGGCCGAGATCAAGAAGGGCCATGCCTTTGCGGAGGCGCGCGGGTCCGAGCTTGAAACTCTTGGGATAGTTGCTGAGGACTTTGTCGTACGCGGCGACAGCGTCAACGTACTGCTTCTGCTTGTAAAAGATTTCGCCGAGGTAGAACTGGGCGTTGGAGGCAAGATCGGTTTCGGAGTAATACTTGAGGTAGTCCTCAAATTCGGAGCGGGCGAGATCGTATTTGCCGCTGGTGATGTCGCGGAGGCCGTTGGAATAAAGCGTGTCGGCCGAGGGTGCGCCGGCTGGGAGGCCAGTCGGACCGGCCAAGGAACCGGCGGAGCCAGCGGGGCTTGGAGAGCCCGTCGAAGAAGTGGGAGTAGCGAGGCCTGTCGTCGGAGCTGGCGCGCCAGCGCCGGAAATTTTGGCGTCGAGAGTTTGCACGGAATTCTGGAGATCAACGAGCTGCTGGTTAAGCTTGCCAAGGCGGGATTTGATTTCCTCGAGGTTGTCGGAGAGGCCCTGGACTTGCGTGGACATGGTGTCCAAGCGCGCACCGGAATTGGCTTGAACATCCTGGACGGACTTCTGGAGCGAGCTCATGGTGGAGCCCAACTTGCCAACCGTGTCGTTGGATTGGCTGATGAGCGTCTTCATGACGGTGTTGTCTTGGGTGACTTGGGTGGAAAGATCCTTCTGACCCTGAAGCAAGGAGGTGACGTCGCGCTGGAGTTCAATAAGTTCGCGAGCGACGGCTTCCGCGGGACGAGGGCCGACGAGGCTTCCGGCGAGCGCGCCGGCTAAAACAGCGGCGCTGAAAATGGCAATGTGACGAATACGCATGACCAATCCTCCTAAGGGCTCCTAAGGGATTCCGCAGGGCTGCAAATGAATGAAGGCCGCTGAGCAGCCAACAAAAATCATACAGGCCAGGGAACACCTTCCACTCTAATAAGAGAGCCGCGAGGTGGCAAGGGTTTGCCTGGCCTCGCGGCTGATCTCGTCACCAAACGGTCATCGTGGCGAGCAGGATGAAGCGGGTCAGTTTGCTCGAACGAAATGGCCGCGACGATTCTGCTGCCAGCAGGCTTCGGTGCTCTCCATGCAGAAAGGCTTCTCCTTGCCGAAGCTGACGGTGCTGAGGCGGTCGGCAGGGACGCCCAGAGAGACGAGATACTGCTTGACGGCACTGGCGCGGCGATCACCGAGGCCGAGGTTATATTCGGTCGAACCACGCTCATCGCAATGACCTTCGATGGTTACCTTGAACTTTGGATTGCTCTTCAGGAAGTCGGCGGTCTTCGAGAGGGCCGTGCGAGCATCGGGACGAATGTCAGCCTTGTCATAGTCGAAATAGGCGTCGCGGACTTCTCGCAAGAAAAGTTCATCGTCCGTGGGCCCCGCTGGCGCAGGTGGCGGTGGAGGAGGAGCATTAACCGCGACGGTTGCCGTGGCGCTGGCAGAACCGCCCGGACCAGAGGCCGTGATCGTGTAGGTGGTGGAGTCGGAGGGCGTGACCTTGGTCGTGCCCTGAGCGGTCACTGCGCCAACTTCAGGCTCGATGGAGAGCTGCGTGGCATCCGTGGAATTCCAGCTCAAGGTTGACGACTCACCTTTATTGACGGAAGCCGGGCTGGCCTGCAGCGTTACAGTGGGACGCGCGGGCGCCGGCGCGGGCGTGGACTGTAAGATCCCGTGAATGTCCCACCAGGGCCAACATCGTACCACCAGCGGGCTGGGTCCGGGTAATATCTCGTATCACGATATATTATACATGGTGCAAAAAAGCCTGCTTGGCGTTTGGCGCAAAAGTAAACCCAGGCATTGCAAGAGAGAGCCAAGGCCAATTGCCGCGCATGTGTGTGATGCATCGGCTGGGCGGTCAGTTTCTAAAGAGTTTTTCACTTTGGCGACCAATTCGGCGACTCGTTGTGACCGCTGGTTGTCAACTGGTGCGGCTGCGAGCCATCAGCCAGCATGGTCCAGATCTGCCGCGTGCCACCGCGCGTTGATTCGAAAACGAGGTGGCGGCCGTCGGGGGCCCAACTGGGGCGTTCGTTGCGCCCCTGGTCACGCGTCAACTCTACAATCTGGCGGGTAGCGGCGTCCATGATGTAGATGTCGTAGTTGTCGTTGGGGCGTCGCCAACTGAAAGCCAGGAGCTGGCCGTTGGGAGCCCACGCGGGGTCGATGACGTAGCCCTTGTCTGGGACGTCCAGTTTGGTTGCGCTGGTACCGTCGGAATTCATGAGGTAAAGCTGGGGAGTGCCGCCGCGATCGCTGACGAAGGCGATGGTCTGGCCGGTTTTCGGATTCCAACTGGGAGACATGCTGGCGCCGTTGGCGTTGGTGAGGCGCTTGGGGCGGCCTCCGTTGATGTCGGACACGTACAGTTCGGGATTGCCTTGCATCGAGGATGAAAAAATAATCTGTGTGCCGTCGGGAGACCACGCCGGCGTGATATTAGTGCCGCGAAAGCGCGGGAAGGAAACGAGCTTGCCGGTGTCCATCGAATACATGCAAATTTGCGCGCTGGTAAGGCCGGCAGAGGGCGCGAAACAAGTGAAAGCGATGCGCGAAGCGTCGGGCGACCAACGCGGCGTGAGAGCAATGGACTTCAGGTTGGTCAACTGACGCTGGTTGGAGCCGTCATAATCCATGCCCCAGATTTCCTTGGAGCCGTTACGGGAACTGACGAAAGTGATCTGCGTTGAGGCCACGCCGGGGAGGCCGCCGGAGAGTTTGCCGATGATTTCGTCGGCAAATTGGTGAGCGAATTTGCGGACTTGAAGATCCGTGGGAGCGCCGCGATAAACCTTGCCGACGACGGCTTGCGAAGAGGGATTGCGAACGTCGTAGAGCCAAGCTTCGATTGCGACTTCGGCGGTGGATTCCGTGAGATTGCCGAAGCCGAGGAAATTGGCGTTCGTGGGAGGATCGATCCAAATGGCCGGCTTCAGCTCCGCGGGTACACTGGGAGCCTGAGGCGGATAAAAGCTAGGGCTAGGGACTTCGAGAATGCCGCTGAATTGGAGGTCGTCACGGACAATCTGGGTGAAGAGGATGGAGTGGGATTTGGCGGAGTCGGCGCGTGGAGTGAAGTCAGCGATGGCGACGCGAGGCTTGTTGGCGTCCATGCCGATTGCGGTACGGAACCAATCTTGTGCTGACACGGATTTTCCGGACAAAGCGAGAAGAATCAGGAACAAAAATGTTCTAAAGCCTCTGAGCTTTGGTTGCACCCTCACCTCCGAGAGTATGGCTAATTCCAGAAACCTGAACTCACGTCCCTAGCGTATGGACGGTGGATTGAAATCCAACGTAGCGACTACATAGCCGCCCGAATAGTCTCCGGGCAATTTGGTCACGGGATTCGAGCTCATCACCGCCCGCAGCGCCGAATTATCATATGAAGAATTTCCGCTAGACTCGGAGATATGCCAGTCCTTGAGTGAACCGTCCCGGTTGATCGTAAACGTGACTGCGCAGTGCATCGTTCGGGAGGAGCGAGCGGCGGCATCTATCGTCCACTGCTGCCAGTTGCTATAGATTCTGTTCTTCACAGCTTCGATGTACCAGCCATAGCGGGTCGCGAAATCTGCGCCGCCCTGGCCCTGAACAGTAACGCCGCTGGAACCGCCACCTGGAGTTTGAGAATAGCCCGTCGGCAAATCGGGATTGCCGCCTTGGCCGTAGGGGACGTCGTTGTCCTGAACAGGTGTCTTGTTTTCGAGAGTTCTGGACTTGCGCGACGGCGGAAGAGGTTTCTCTTTATCAAATTTCGGGATTTTTGTAGCGTCGGTTTTTGGCTCAGGTGGTTTCGGAGGTTCTTCCTTGTGAAGGCCTTTGGTGGGATCAACGGCTTTGCTTTCGGTGACCACCGATTCCTTGGGCATGGGAATGCCGGCGGCGCTGACCAGGTTCACTTTGGCACCACCCAAATTGCCACCAACGCCGCCCCACGCTTTGCCATGGTATTGAATATAGGCAGTGACAACGATGACGACGGCCAGGCTGCCATGCATGATGATGGAGTAGAGGAGGTACTGCCTGAGGTTCTGGTCTGGCGGATTGGCGACGGCGGTATTCATGTTTTATTGAGTACGCGCCCGCGAGGTGATGGGCTCGGTGACGATGCTGATGTTATTGATGCCCGACACGCGAAGCGCGTCGACCACGGCAGCAAAACTGCCAAACGGAACGGTTTCGTCGCAGCGAAGGAAGACGCCTTGCTGGGTGTTTTTCAATTGCGCGCGGATTTTGGGGCCGAGCTGGTGAATGCCGGTTGGCTCATTGCCCAGGTAGATGCGCTGAGCCTTGTCCACGGTGACGACGAGGCGCTCCTGGTTGATTTCCTTCACCGTGCGCGTCTTAGGGACGTCAACTTCGATGCCCGACTGGAGGATGGGGGCGGTAATCATGAAGATGATGAGCAGCACCAGGACGACGTCCACAAACGGGACCATGTTGATTTCGGAGAGCGAAGTCTGCGTCGATTTGGAGAGTTGCGGCATATTCCCATTTTACCAATACGGCCGGGTTGGGGCGGCCAGGAAAATCTAATTAACGGCTTTTTCGATCAGCGAGGTCACTTCCAAAGCGAAGGTATCGAGCCGCTGAGCGAGATCGCGAATGTTCTGCAAAAAATGGTTATAGAAAATGACGGCGGGAATGGCGGCGAACAAGCCGGCGGCGGTGGTCACGAGGGCTTCGGCGATGCCGGGCGCGACGGCACGAAGGCTTGCAGCACCCGCGCTGCCAAGACCGGAAAAGGCATCAATGATGCCCCACACGGTTCCGAAGAGGCCGATGAACGGGGAAACCGCGCCGGTGGTGGCGAGCCAGGACATTCCCTTTTCGACACGACGCACCTCTTCGGCGGAGGCAAGCTGCATGTTGACCGTCACGGCCTGCAAACTCTTGAGTTTGGGGGGATGCGGGTTGCTAGCGATGCCACCGATTTGGCTTTGCAGTTCGCGATAGCCCGCGGCATAGACGTTGGCGAAGGGCGAAGCGACGGCCACGAGCGCCTGCGGGTTGGCGACGCCGCGCGTGGCGCGGAAAATGCGTAGGAACTCGTCGCTTTTCCGCCGAATGCGGCCGAACATCCCCAGCTTCTGCAAAATCATGGCCCAGGAAACGACGGAAAAGAAAAGCAGAAGCAGGAGAACGATGCGCGCAACCAAGCCTGTTTGCTTGAGGATTTCAAAGAGATCGGTGACAAAAATCGCGGTGAACAGAAAAATGACGTACCCCTCAGTGAGAACGAAAGTTTTTCTGGGCGTTCAAAACGTAGCATACGCATCCAGAGCACGCAACAAATAGGATGCGACTGTTTCTAATTCTGATGCTTATCGGGCAACGGGGCGTCGGCGTCGTTTCCCGTGGCCCAGGAGTTCAGACCCATGCGCGCGTTGATATGGTGGCCCCGTGCTCTTTGAGATTGAGGTCGTCGCGGTCCAAAGTGTATTTGTAAAACAGGGCCCGCGGCTTCGCCTTTGTGACCGACAATTTCGTCGAGTTTGCCGAGATCAAAAACAGGTGGAGCGTGCACATTCGCAGAGGCTGAGGCTGGCGGCTTCGGGATAAGGTCGAGCGCCCGCCCCGACACTATAAAAGAGGTGTGATAAACTGCGATTTGGGCATGAGCAAACCATTCGACATCGAATTGGAGAGACTGACAGGGCGAACCTCTTATTCCGCGGTATTTCCTGGTGAGGCCGCAGGACAACGGGGAACATTTTTCCTCGAGACGTTTGGCTGCCAGATGAACGACCACGATTCGGAAAAGGTCGCTGGCCTGCTGCTTTCACGTGGCTATCAACAGGTGGAGACGCCGGAGGCGGCTTCTCTAATCCTTTACAACACCTGCAGCATTCGCGAGAAGGCGGCGCAGAAGGTTTTTTCGCGGCTGGGCGAATACCGGGAGAAGCAAAGCGAAGGCAAGGTGATCGGAGTGCTGGGCTGCGTGGCGCAACAGGAAGGCGAGGAGATCTTCAAGCGCGCGCCCTGGGTGAGCCTGGTTTGCGGTTCCGCAAGCTACCGCAAACTGCCGGAGATGCTGGCGCAATTGGAAGCAGGGAATCAACGCGTCACCGGGCTGGATACGGATACCGACGAAACGTTTGAGACGGAGATGACGCGACGGGATAATCCGTGGCGCGCCTACCTGACGATTATTGAGGGCTGCGACAAGGCGTGCTCGTATTGTGTGGTGCCATTCACGCGCGGTCCGGAGCGCAGCCGCGCGAGCGATTCCATTCTCAGGGAAGTGAAACAACTCGCGGCGCTCGGCTATTCGGAGGTTCAGCTTCTTGGGCAAACGGTGAATTCCTACGCCGATCCGACGCCGCGCAAGATGCGTTTTTCAGAATTATTGCTGGCGGTGGCCGATGTGCAGGGAATTCGGCGGGTGCGGTTCACTACGTCGCATCCCAGTGATTTCACACGCGATATTGTGGAAGCCATCGAGCAGCAGCCGAAAATCTGCGATCACGTTCATTTACCGGTGCAGTCTGGTTCGACAAGAGTGCTGCGGGCAATGCAGAGGACGTATTCGCGCGAAGAATATCTGGAAAAGATCGCCATGATACGCGAGGCGAGCAAGCCAATTACCATCACGACGGACATTATTGTGGGCTTTCCGGGCGAGACGGCATCCGAATTCGAGGAGACGGTGAGTTTGCTGGAGGAAGTGCAGTACGACAGCATGTTTTCGTTCAAGTACTCACCCAGGCCGAATACGCCGTCGCTCTTGATGAGCGATTCGATTTCCGAAGAGGAAAAAAGCAGACGGCTTGCGATTCTGCAAGACCGGCAGCGTGAAATTCAGGCTGCCAAACATGCGCGCCTGCTAGGAGAGCGTTTCGAACTTCTCGTCAGCGGGAAATCGCGGCGGGAAAACCAGTGGACCGGGTATAGCACTTCGCACCGCATGATAAATTTCGCTTCACAAGAGAGAGAGCTTCTGGGAACCTACGTGCAGGTGCAAGTTACGGGAGCGACACCAAACAGCTTGGTGGGAGAGCACGTCACCTAGCGGAGGGAGGCATCGATGGAAGTGGAGATGAAGATCCGCGGCCTGATGATGGATCCCGTCACGAACATGCCCATCGTGGTACTCAAAGATGTGCAAGGGCAGGCGATCCTGCCGATCTGGGTGGGCGTGTACGAAGCGAACGCCATTGCCCTGGAAATCGAGAAAGTCCAAACTCCCCGCCCAATGACCCATGATCTGCTGAAGAATGTTCTGTTGGGGCTTGAAGTGCGCGTGCAGAAAATTGTGGTGAATGACCTGAAGGACGATACGTTCTACGCCCTGATTTGGGTGGAACGCGAAGGACAGATGATGACTATCGATTCGCGGCCCAGCGATGCCCTAGCCCTGGCGCTACGCATGGACTGCCCAATCTTCGTGGACGAAGCGGTCCTGAAGAACTCCAAGATATCGAGCGCATTCTCCGAGCGCAACACTAACGAACAACTACGAACCTGGCTTGATGGGCTCTCCGATGAGGATCTCGGTCGCTACAAGATGTAAGACGGCCCGAGCCAGCCATTCGATCTACCATCCTAAAGTGAAGTTCCCGCCAGCTAGAGTTAGCCCAAGTGTTTTAAGCGACGGACTGTGCGCCGCCAGGCGAAGAGCAAGACGATACCAATCAAAATGAGCGCCAGGCTGAGGCCGGACCACAAGCCGAAAGCGCCCCATCCGCGTTGAAAACAGAGCCAGGCACCCAGCGGGAGGCCAACGATCCAATACGCGGTGAAGTGGCACAACATGGGAGTACGCGTATCGCCCGCGCCGCGGAGCGCACCCGTGGCAACCGTCTGTATGCCATCAAAAAGCTGGAAGGCAGCGCCGGCTGCAAGCAGGATCACAGTGTTTTTGATCACAACAGGGTCTGGGGTGTAGAGGCGCGCGATCGCATGCGGAAATAGCAACAGAACGATGCCCGCAAGGGTCATAAAAGCTGCGCCGAAGAAAATGGCGCTACCACCCGCGGAGGCGGCCGCGGAAGGATCCCTCCGGCCGATCGCTTGACCCACACGCACGGCAGCCGCCGACGAGATGCCGAGCGGCACCATATAGGTGAATGAGACAGTGTTCAAGGCGATCTGGTGGCCGGCAAGAGAAACGGCTCCCAGGCGGCCGATGAGCGCTGTGACCAGTGCAAAGACCCCGATTTCCAGCGTGATCTGCAGAGCTGCGGGAAAGCCCAGTGCGATGAGGCGGCGAATGCGCATCAGATCCGGCTGCATCGGTGTGCGGAGCAGGTCTGTGCGATGTTTTTGATCGTACCATAGCAGGTAGCCGACGAGGACGGCCGCTAGGTAGGTGCGAGCCCAGGCCGTAGACCAGCCAGAACCGACGGCTCCCATAGCTGGTGCCCCAAGCTTGCCGTAGATGAGAATCCAGTTGCCGATGGCGTTGATGATGTTCGCGGTTACCAGTGCGAAGGCGATGGGGCGAACCATGTTCATCCCTTGCATACACCGGCGCACAGCAAAATAGAGGAGAAGTGGCAAGGTTCCCCAGGCGAGCGCCTTTGAATATGGCCCGGCCAGAGCAAGGATGTCCGGCCCTATGCCTGCCATTCGCAACAGAGAATCGAAATACCAGACGGGCGTCATCAGCAAAGGAGTGAGGGCCAGGCTGAGATAGATTCCGTGCACAAGTGAGCGGTGGCAATCCTCCCGTTGGCCTGCGCCGAAGGCTTGCGAGACCAGCGTGTCCAGACCGATGAGAAGCCCACCGCCAAAGAAGGCAAGTACATGCACAAGAATGCCTCCCAGGCTGACGGCGCCCATAGCAGTGGCGCTGTTGGGAAGCCGGCCGACCATCATGGTGTCGACGATAGCCATGCTCATCCAACCGAGTTCAGCGAGGACGAGCGGGATCGCGAGACGCAGGGTAGGGCGGAATTCGGCGCGAAGTGTCTGGAGTCCAATCATGGGCGAAAGACAAGAGAAAAGAGTGTAAGCGGCGTGGAGAAAAGGGGCAAACGGGGACGGCCTGGAGCCGGAAAGGTGAGAAGGGAGATTGAGGACGTGAATTATTCAGCGGGAATCAAGGGCAGCAGAAATTCCTTCAGTCTCTCGCTGTCTGAGAGAGTTAGCCGGTTCAATTGAATTCCCATTTGATTCCCGCCTGGAGGGCACTGGGGAAAGCCTGCGAAATCGCGTCCGCCAAGAATGGAACCTTATCTCGCAAATACCCGTCCTGGTTCCCTTGCTGGGTGGACCGATCTCAAAACGAGGCATCGGTCTTTGACGGCAGGATTTCGTAGTAGTCGAACTGCACGCCCCCACGCAGATTGCCGCGAAACGTATCGAGCCGCTGGAGGCGCACCACGTGCCCCGCCACGCCGTGGGGGGGTTGCCGGTAATCTCCTCCGCCATCTTCAGGAGGATTTCGATGACTGACCCGATTGCTATAGGCGCATCGGTGGCGAAAAAGGCCCCTGTTTCCGAAAGATTTACCGATTCCGCTCTGCGCTCAGTCGGGCCAGATTTCCAGACGCGCACGTGCAGGGCGGTTTTGAACTGGAGTCGACGGGTGGAACGACGCTCAGCTGCGCGCACTTCCATGAAGACCTCCTCGCACCAAGGAGGGGTTATGGCGCGGAATGAGACCTGTGTGGAGGAACACACTCTGAAACGAAAAGGCTGCGTTGGCAAGGTTCAATTTAGTACTCGGCCCGTGGGCCCTTAGGATTGGCGTTAGGAGGAGATGGTCCTCACGTCAGAGTAATCGTTTGGACGTACTGGAGACTAAGTTCCATTGACTGGGTCCGAAGACATTCATAGGCTGCTGATATTACTGAGTTTGTGGACCTCAACATTGGCAAACCGACTGCCAACAAATGAATGGCGTGCCCAGCGCGAACGCTGTCCTCGAACCCGGGTACTGAGGAGAAGATTATGGCGCTCTTACAACAAACCAATTTTGACTCCCGGTTCAGGCATGTCCGCGGAAGCGGGCGGCTCAATTCACGGGTAGCTGTGGCGGTCGAGTGGACTGATGCGGGCCAGAACTTGCGCGCGGAGGGTTACACGGTCGATATCAGCGCAAAAGGCTGCCTTGCCGTGGTGTAAGAATTGCAGGAGCCTTCGCCGGATTTTTGGGGCCTGGATTTCTAGCGGTTTATCGGACAACAGTTACCTTTGTCCGGAAAGCCGGCGTCCCGTTTTCCACTGGAATCTCGCTGGCCGGTCCACTTTTTCCTTGCCAATGAACGGGGTGGAAACGTAGAGTTAGCCTAGGCCTTGGGGGTTTTCTGGAGGCGGCACCCATATATAGGAACCCAGTTGCCGGATCGCTGCGGCTCGATTTTCTGTGTGCGAGCGGAGGCGAAAATAGATGACTGCCATCATCACGGTTGCGAATCAAAAAGGCGGCGTCGGAAAGACCACGACGGCGATTAATTTGTCCGCGGCGCTGGCACATCGCGGCAAGCGCACGCTGCTGATTGATCTCGATCCGCAGGCCAATTCGACGATTGCATTTTACGATACCGGCGAGATTGCAACGAGCATGTTCGATGTGTTGAGCGACAGCCGCGTCACGCTGGCGGCGGTCATTAAGCCGACTAAAGATCCACTGCTGTTTCTGGGGCCGGGAAGGCTGGCGCTTGCAAAGCTGGAGCAGGTTCTCGCAGGACAATTCGATGCTCCCTTCAAATTGAAGGACGCGATAACGCCGGTGCTGAAAGACTATGACTACGTCATCCTCGATACTCCGCCATCTCTGGGAATCCTAACGGTGAACGCGCTTGTGGCTTCGACGCATCTGCTTGTGCCGATTCAGGCGGCATACTTTGCGATCGAGGGGACCGATGATTTACTCGAGACCTACGAGAGAATCCGCGCGCGCCCCAATCCGGCCCTGAAGGTTCTAGGCGTAGTGATTACGCTTTTTGACAGGCGGACAAATATTTCCAAAGATACGCACGGGCAAATTCGGTCGGTGTTCGGCGAAGTTTTGTTCAAGACGAAAATCACGAAGAATGTGCGGCTGGAAGAGAGTCCGGCATACAAGGAAACGATTTTGACGTTTGCGCCGAAATCACCGGGTGCGGTCGAATACAAGAAATTGGCAGGGGAGGTAATCCAACGTGTCGAAGAGAATCGGGCTACCCATCACGCTGAAGATGCGGCATGACGCGCACTATGTCGAATCGCTGACAAGTTATAGCGGCGCGGCGGTCGGGCGGATGATTCGTGTGGACCAGATCCGCCCGAATCCGGATCAGCCGCGCAAGGCCCTGGGCGACCTGCGCGAGCTTGCGGAGTCGATTCGCGAAAAGGGCGTGCTGGAGCCGCTGCTGGTGCGTTACGTCCCACGCGAGGACTGCTTCCACATTATTTCCGGAGAGCGACGCTACCACGCGTCTCGCGCGGCCGGGCTGCGTGAAGTGCCGTGCATTGAAAAAACGGCAGACGACGCAGAGACGCTCGAAATCGGGCTGATCGAAAACATTCAGCGGAAGGATTTGACGCCGTTTGAAGAAGCGGACGGGCTGCACCGGCTGAGCACGCAGTTTGAATATACGCATGAGGATATCGCCAAGAAGATCGGGAGGGCACGTTCCTCGGTGACGGAAACTTTGTCGCTGCGGAATATTCCTGATTCGCTGCGAAAAAAGTGCATCGAGCATGGAATTCTTTCGAAGTCGCTCCTGCTGCAGATTGCACGCCAGCCCATCGAGAAGAAGATGGTCGAGATGTTTCACCGCATCATGCAAGGCGGACTGACGCGCGATGAGGCGCGACGTGAACGCCGCGAAGAGCAAGCTGGGCCGCAAAGGCCTCAGCCGTTCATCTTTCAGTTCGAACCGCCCTCGGAGACCTTTAAGTTTCGAATTCAGTTCAAGAAGAGCCATGTGTCGCGCGATGAGCTGATTTCGACGCTGCGCGAAATTCTGGCGCAGCTCGAAGGATCCTCGGCAGCCGATTCAACAGCGGCCTGAACTATGCAAGCCAAGGAACCGAACTGAAATTCGCCTCGCAAGACCCTCTCGCAAACATGCAGGAACTGACGCCGCAGCAAATGCAGGTCATCGAGCGGCTATTCGAAGCCGGGTTTCGCCCGATTGCGATTCCACCTTACGAGAGCGCGTTGTGCATGAGGAAAGGGGATTGCGCGGCGATCCTAGCTACCGTTCCGAACGGGGGAATTAGACTGCTTGCGCCGCCGAGTTATCTCGTGGACGGAAACTTAAGTGTGAAACTGACGCGCGGCGCGGGGGAAGTGTTCGTGTGGAAGAAGAAGGAAATGGAGGCGACGCCCGAGCGATTGAAAGAATTAGAATCCTTTCGGCGGGAACTCGCCGAACTCCTGGATATGCCCCCGAAGCAGTAGGCCGGCGGTGGTTTGCAATTCCGAAAAACTCTCGTCAAACTGAAATCCTCATGGATGCTTACGACATTATTTGCGTTGGCGCAGGCCCAACCGGCCTTGCGACTGCGATCGAGGCCAAACGCGCGGGCATGCGACCGCTGGTCATCGACAAAGCTTGCCTCTGTAATTCGATCTTTCATTACCCAGTGAACATGGTGTTTTTCACGACCCCGGAACTGCTTGAGATCGGTGACTTGCCGTTGGTTTGCGCTGCGGAAAAACCTACTCGCGTTGAAGCGTTGAAGTATTACCGGAGGGCGGCGGAGCACTATGCACTTGAATTGCGGCTGTACGAACGCGTGGTGCGCGTGGATGGCCAGGATGGAAATTTCACGGTTGTAACCATGACCGAGAAGGGAGCCAACCAGAAATACCAGGGCAAGAAGATTGCCGTAGCGACAGGATATTACGATTTGCCGACCAAACTAGGAGTGCCGGGCGAGGAACTGCCCCACGTATCGCACTACTACACGGAACCTTACGAATATTGGAATCAAGACGTTGTCGTGATTGGCGGGAAAAACTCCTCCGCAGAGGCGGCGCTCGATCTCTATCGAAACGGGGCGCGTGTGACGCTTGTGCACCGCAAAAAGGAGCTTGGTGCGACGATCAAGTATTGGGTGCGGCCGGACATTGAGAATCGTATCAAGGCAGGTCAAGTGAAGGCCATGTTCGAGACGCATGTAAAACGGATCACGAGCGACGAAATTGTGGTTGAGAATGGAGCCGGCGAAAGCAGATTGCCCGCGCGGCGGGTGTTTGCGCTTACGGGCTACCACCCCGATTTCACGTTCATTGAAGGCCTGGGGGTGCGGCTCGATCCGGAGAGTAAAACGGACGCTTTCACGGAAAGCAAATCATTCAAGCCCTGACGGCGGGACCTGCGTAGAAACATAATAACGGGGCCAGATTTGCCCGCCCCCTACCCCTTTGCTAGACTGAATGTATGGCATCGATCATTCGGGAAGTGGGCGAGACATTTGGCGCGCTGGTGAAGGGTTTCGGCGTAACCTTCCGAAATATGTTTCGTAAAACAGTTACGGAGAATTATCCATACGAGCCCGTTCATTTTCAGCCGCGCTACCGTGGGATCCACGTTTTGCATCGCGACGAGAATGGTTTGGAGAAGTGTGTTGGCTGCTTTCTCTGCGCGGCGGCCTGTCCCGCGAATTGCATTTACATCGAAGCCGCTGAGAATGTGGATGCGAACCGAATTTCCGCAGGTGAGCGCTACGCCACTGTGTACAACATCGATTATTCGCGCTGTATTTTCTGCGGTTATTGCGTGGAAGCGTGCCCGACCGATGCCATCACGCACGGCCATGGCTTCGAGCTCGCGACCTACGATATTAATTCTCTTGTTTACCGCAAAGAACAACTTCTTGAAAAAGAACCTGCTCCTACGGTGGTGTCCGCACGTTAGCTTACTGCCCGTTTTAAATTTCGCATCGTTTCTCGTGCCATTCAGCGGCAGTGTGCCCGCGCTTGAACGAGTGGGTAGCGGATTTCGCGCTGGTGGGGAAGGCTGCTCTCGATGGGCCGGACTGGGCGTCGCGCATTGTGCTGTTCCGCCTTTACTATTTGGGACTCGCGCCATATGAAACGGCGTGGCACTTTCTTGGCTTGAGCGAAACGAACTGGGTGAACTGGACGGAGCAGATCCGCCATCGCTGCGGAAAAGAGCTTCTGAGCCGCGGCATGTTTCCTCCGAGGAAATATTTCACGTCCGCGGCCTAGTCGACGTGGGCATGTTGCGCTGAGGCTCTCGTTTGGCGTCGCGCGGGCGACGGCGTTAAAATAGGGGAGACAGCCCAGAGTGGAGGGAAGAGACGGACCCCGAAACGAAGCGCGCCTGCCGCAGGCTGCAGAAAGAAGTACGAGAGAACACGCCCATTGTGTTGCGCGGACTGGCAAGCTCAGGGAAGCGCATGCCCGGGAAAGTCTATTCCGCCGTTGTTCGCGGCCTCAAATCCTTGACCAGTCGAGCCAAAGAATGGGAATTGCCATTCGGCGACAGAAAAGCGCTGGTCTCCCAGCTCGCCCGCGTGCGATTGCGCTCGCCGATTTACAAGGTCTGAAAAGCCCGCAGCAATCGGTCAATTGATCCGGTCAATGAGGAGCCATGGGCCGTCCCTAGCTGTTCAGGGAGAAGTGTCGCCAGTGATTTGATTGCGGCTAAGCGGCATCGGACCGGGCTGCGGCGACGCCCGGCCTTTTTTCCTGGGCTACATAACGATCGTAAGCGGCATCGTCGTAGACATAGTCGAGAGTCGGCACGAGGTGGACTTCCTCACCGCCGAACTTGGCTTTGAAGGCGGTGAAATTACGCCAGGGATGTTCCGGCTGATTGGCTGGAGCGATACCCCACAGGTCATACCATTGATGGCCCAGCGCTTTGGCTTTGCGCATGATCTCGAAATGAAGAAGATAGGGGGCCATCACGTGACGATGAACCTCGCGCGATCCTCCGAAGAAATACGTCGCTCGCACTCCGAAATAAATGACCAAGGCGCTGGCCATCCGTTCGCCCCGGTATTCGGCGAAGAAAATCGAGCGGTGGCGCGCAGGCGCAAACACGGACACGAGTGGCTGAAAGTAGTCGCGAGGCTTGGCCCGCATGCCCTGGCGGGCGGCGGTTTCTTCGTAGATGGATTGAAAGTCCGCAAGGCCCTGCTCGGATGTGTCTTCCGTGATCGAAACTCCGTGCTTGTGGGCGACATGAATGTTGTACCGGCCTTTAGGCTTCATCTGCGCCAGGATGGCGGCTTCCGAAGGGCGCAGATCGATACAACGCGTGTCTCTGGACTCCAGGTAAGGATCCGCAAGTGGCGGGATGGCGCGAAATCCGCGAACAAAGTTGGGCAGGCTTAGCCAACGCGGCTCGATGCGGAGATGGCTGACGGTGCCAGGCTCGGTTTCGCGCCGTTCTTCGATCTCAGTAAGGAGGACACTAAAAACTTCTTCGGCGGCGAGCGGGTCGCGCGGAAGCACCGGGCCGTCCTGGATGTAATAGAAACAATGGTCATCGGCGTACCAGAATTTCAAAACCACGGCGCCGCCGGCGATGCCGTCTTCGCCTTTGAGGGTGATGCCAAAGTTTTCAAATCCGCAGGTGTTGCGAAAATCCACCCACCAGGATGACTGCATGAATCCTGTTTCAGGATTGGCCTCGACGAACTCGTTCCAGGCTTTCCAATTGTCCGAAAGCTCCGGTGGAGGAGTTACCGGCGCGGGAATCATTTCCTCGCTCGGCGGACAAGCCGAGGCAGCAACCAGGCCGGGCATGAGCTGATTGTCCATTTTTTTCAGGCCGCGGGAAGCCGGGGCGATCTTGCCGGAGTAGAAATCTTTTCGCTCTGGATGGCGGGATAAATTGTGCCGTCATAATCCCGGCAGTTAGGCGCGCTTGGACGCCGGTCCCAATAATTGACCAACAGAGTCAAGCGCAATTCGGGATAGTCCTCATTCTTCTTGGGGTGGCCGAACTGTTTTTTTGAGCCGTTGGCTACCACGCCGTGGCGCAAATCGCCGCGAAAAGTTACATAGTGGTTCGGCACGGCGTCGAGGGACCTGCCCGCTTCTGCTACCGGCGGAATCCAGGAATTCCCATCCGCACTCAATACTTGATCCAGGACGACGGTCGGACTGGAAGGAAACCGGTTGAGGTACAGAATGCTCGACCACAATGGATGGACGATTTGCCCAGTCTGGTGCCTGAGACTGCGGTCGCGATCCGTGTGGAAGGGAAGCTCTTCGCCAAATTTGAGCCGGCCGAGCCACCACTCCATCCCAATGCACTTGGGGCCAGGGCGGGCCAACTCATACAGTTTGCTGATGCTTTCCTCAACGATGTTCGTGGGCGTGGCGCCGATGGGAAACCAAAAGGTTGTGTCGTAGCTGCCCATGTTTTCCATCCGTTCCGTGCCCACGGCTTGCACGGCGCGCGCCAGCCGGCGAAAGGGCGAAATTGGCAGTGCGTCCTTGAATAGGTTGATCTTGTCCATGTTGTGTTGGCCCTCCCAAGCCTTGCCTTGCTGGTCGACCGTTCAGCAAAAAACAGTTGGCGTGCGCGTGTGTCGCGCATCTCAAATTGCGGGCGCGAACGTCACGTCCACGTCAAACTTCACGGTGACCTGGCGTAACCGCCGGTGGATGGACATGACTTTGCGCAAGCGCGGGTCGAAATAGTCCTTAAGCATCATCGGCCGCGGATCCTGCAGGAAAAAGTTGGGGGCGTCCGCAACGGCCGTGCAAGCCAGGACGCTCAATTCGTCGCGCGATGAAACGTGCTGGACGATGCAAGGCACGCGGGTAACCCCCAGGTCGCGGAGCGCATAGGCGCGGTGGCTTCCGTTGTTGAGGATGAGCCTCTTCTCCGTGTAAATGGCGTTCAAGAAGTTGCTGCCGAATCCCACCGCAAGCCCGACTACGCCAGCGAGGTTGCCCGGGGGAGGGTAGTCCTTAATATTTTCAGCTTCCATCTGCATGGCGCCGAGAAAGCGCATGTCGTCTGAAGGGGACACGAAGACGAACGTGTCGCGATGAGTGCGAGTCCATTTCACGGGTGGAAGAGAAGGCGCGCTCGGGAGGCAGGCGCGGAAGATTTCTTCTTCGCTGGGCGATGGCCCCAGCTTGCGCTTCAATTGCTCGACGAAAGTGAGGTCGATGTGGTGTTGGTAGACCACCATGCGGTCCAAGTCGACATAGGCGACTTCCGTCGGCACGGTATTGAAACTGTGGCGCACCAGGGGCACTTGCAGGAATTCAAGCAGCAACTCGTTTTCTGGATCGACCGGCTCAATCGAAGGATTGTCGGCTAGGCCGGCCTGTTCTTTTTCCAGCTCGCGAACAATTTTGTTGGCGGCTTGCCACTCTTCGACGAGGTGGCCCGAACTGGGAGAATGGATGGCATTATCTTTGACGAAGCGAAGAAATTGCTTGAGCGTCGGACGGCCGATCAAATACAAGTTTTCGGTTGCATCCGGTTGCGGGTTGAGCGTGGTGATCGTCTTCGGGTCGTCTCCTGTGATTACCGGTTCCGCGACGACCACAGATTCCTTCCTGACAGGCGCTAGAGCCATGTTTTTCTTCCTTTCCTGCTGTTGAGCTTCGATTGGCATGCCGCAAACCCTCACAACCATGACCAGAATTCAACCTTGATGGTGTGCGCCAATCGCCGCGTAACGAGGTCCAGGGCGCGCCGCCGGCCGCAGAGGATTTTCGCCTGCCCGGTCATCTCCGGCTTGAGCAGGAGCGAGTGATTGTCGATTTGCGTGGTGATCAGGATGGTCCTCTTGGCTGCGGCGGATGAGCTCGGGGAAGGCAGCGGCAGGGAAGCACCCTCTGCGCCGCTAGCGCCGGCCGGAGCGGTTCCCAAGAGGCTGGTGGATACAAAATTCACCTTGCCATAAAATATTTCGTCGGGATAGGCACGGGCCCGGAGCACAACTTTCTGATCTACTTGCACATCGGCAATATCTTTTTCATCGACGGCGATTTGCGCCGTCACCGTTCGCAGATCAAAAATCTTTGCGATCAAGTCTCCTTTTTTCACCAGTTGATGCGTTAATTGCTTCAGTTGGAGGGTGGGCGTCGCCACGACGCCGTCGGAAGGGCTGTAGACCATCAGCATGCGGCGTTGCTCGCCCAGGTGACGCTGGTCGGCCTTGAATTGTTCGATTTGCGCTCGTGTTGCTTCGATGTCTTCCGGCCTGGTGCCGCTGAGAAGCAGATTGAGTTGGTCCTTGGCCACGGCGAGGTCGTTGCGTGCGGCGCTTTCCAGAGCGGCCGCATCCTCGTACTCCTTTCGGGAAATAAGATTTTCATCAAACACTCTTTTAACCATCGCCAGCCGGATTTGCGAGTACTTAAGGTTGTCCTCCGCCTTCGTGACGTTGGCTTTAGCAACTTCGATCTCGTTGGCAGTAGGACCTGCCACTTGCATCTTGAGCTTCGCGCTCGCTTCCGCAAGCTGCGCCTCGGTTTTTTCAAGAGCGGCGCGTGTATCGATGTCTGTGAGACGCGCAATGGGTTGCCCTTCGTGGACGTAATCCCCTTCGTGCACGTAGATCTTGTCGACCACGCCATCTACGGACGCGCGCACATCGGAGTTCTCGACCGGCAGAACGTTGAAAGGGCCCCCTACGCGCAGTTCCGCGTGCCCGCGAACCAGGGCAAACGCGGCCACCGCTGCCGCCGCAACCCAGACAGCTTTTCTAACGCGGCGTCCCCAGCGGCGACTTTTCTTTTTCGTCTCTTCGGCAGGCTTTTCCGGACTGCTGTCCGGTTTGGATTGGGATGGCTCTGAGTGTTCGCCATTCTTTGAAACTGCGTCCGGTTTAGCAGCGTCGGTCACGGCATCGGGTGCCCTGTGCCCGTTCGTCGGCGACGCGGGCTCATGCATCGGGACGGCTGGTGAGCGTGCACCCTCGTCGTAGTCTTGAACAGGCGTCTCATGCGGCTTGCCAGTCGCAGTTTCGGTTACTAGGGCATCGCCGTTCGCAGGGTGAGTTGGTTCGTCCAAGGTCGTGACCGTGTACGAAGTTTCAATCGCACCGCGACCAAAGGAACCGCCAGCATCCAATGAGTTGGCCTGCAATTTACGGAGGTGCCGCGCATACACCATTTGAAGGAGCTTGTCGTGTGTCAGCCGCCCCTCTGATTTTGCGGATTCAGGTTCTTTATTCCACGCCACGTGCTTCTCAGGCTCCTTCTCCGGCGCTAATGGTGTCTGGCGCTTCGGCTGACCGCCGTCTGTACTGGCGGAGGCGTATCCGGGACCATGGCGTCTTCCGGCGAATCGAAGTCTTCGTCATCGAATCCGGCGGACGATCCGGACGGCTTGCCAAACATTCGGCGAAAGCGTCTGCGATACCTCATTCCCAGGAACCCCAAAGCGAGCAATATGGCCGTCGGCGACCGGCCATCCACGAGCGCCCCGCCCGCGGTCAGGATGATGTACCCCAGGATGGAGAAGGAGCCCGCCAACGCCGTCGTGCCGTAGAGGGAAAAAATCAAGCGTTCGCGCGGCGCCAAAGTCTCTTCTTCGTCCGGGCCAAAGCCGAAGAGTTTTTCTACCACGCTTCCGACGTAGCGAAAGGACCTCCTCCGCATGTTGGGCACTTCCAGGTAGTCGCTCAGCAAGTAATAGCCGTCCAGCTTGATGAGCGGGTTGAAGTTAAACAGCGTCTTGAGGCCGGAAGTGGCCATGACGCTGAGGGTCACAAAGTTGATCCAGGTATCTGGTTCGGTCATGCGCCAAGTCAAAACGGCTAGCGACCAAAGAAACAACTCGAAGTAAGGACCGGCAAAACCTACCCAGAGGCGCTTGTACCTTTCTGGAAAAAGCCAGGCATCGCTTACGTTGCAATAAAAGGCGGGTTGCAGAAAGATCATGGCGCAGCCCATCTCATGAACTTCGCCGCCAAACCGCGTGCAGGTGAGGCCGTGGCCAAACTCGTGCGCGCAGATGACCAGAAAATTGAACAGGATGACCACGGCAATCGAAAGCCAACTGGAGTAAAGCCGGGGCAGCTCCTCGCGAAATTCGCCCCAATGGCTGATGATCACGCCCCCGGCCACCAGAATGGTGACAGCCGAGAGTGCTACGAAATAGGGCGTATAGAGGAAGCCCGTTCGGGTGACCAAGCGCTTCAGAAGCTCGCACGGGTCGAAAACCTTGAACCGGCAATACAGGGCACTGCCGCGAAAGCGCGGCGGCTCCCGGTACGGTTTGCCGGTTCCGCCCTCCGTTTCCAAGAAGCCGTACTGCTTCAGGTTCTGGAGGAAGCCGTTCAGGGCTTCCATCGGAAGTTCCCCGCCAAAACGAACTTCCACTCTTTGGCGAATCACCTCCAGAGGCGTTTTTCCGTCCAGTTGCTCCGCAATGAATTGCTCGGCTTCCCCCATCCGAAAGAACTTGCGGGACACCGGATCTTTCACGATGACAGACGTTTCGTGGGACGTCTGCTGGGTGCGGACGATCAGGTCGGTCCGGAGCCTTGGAAGACTGGATGGCATGACTTCCTTAAAGAATCGTATCCTGGTGAAATTGAGGGGACGGAAATTTCTCCGCCACCCCCGATTCACCCTTAATGAAACCACCAAGCGTGCAGGTTGCCGCTGACGCCTGGTGGTCGCCCTGAGTCTGATTACGACGGAGGCGCGTCACTTGGAGCCGCCACTCTTGTGGCTGCCCGTGGCGTGGCTCCTGTGGCTCTTGTCGCTCTTATGGCTGCCGCCAGTTCCGCAGCCACAACCGCCGGGGGCGATGCGCTCTTCCAACTTCTGTAGTTTGAGACTGATATGCTTCATGGTTTTCACCTCCTTTCTATCGTCGTCTAGGCGTCCGGAAGATTCCCGGGGCTGCGAGACGCCTATTCAAAAACCCCTGAGATGGTTAGCCAGGGTTTCGAAAGTTAGTAGCAAAGTGGGCCGGCAGCCTTCACCCGGCTACCCTGCATCTTTGCCGTCTCTGCCACTAAGCGGTTTGATAGGTATTAAAATTTTTGTTGTCGGGCGCGATGGGCTTCGACTAGGCCCCGACAGGGCCTTTGTCATCGAGTGAATCCCTGGCGCGCTTAACAACGTAGGCTTCTTTCGCCGGGGTGATCGTGCATGGTTGAAGGAGGCTCTGCCCCGCAACACCACGGTCGGTGTCTTCCGCATGGAAACATCACACACAACGCAGGGGCCGCCGCATAGGAGCGTTGTCCACTCAACCGGCGGTCGGGATCAGACGCGGCATCGTCTGCGCTAGGTTGCGTGGACCAGACAGTCGTACGCCAAAACTCAGGGTCCGGTTCTCTTATACTTTCGAGGAGGCCGCGCTGCAATCGGGTTGATTCATCAAATTTTAATGAGGGAATAGCTGAACGCTAATGCGGCATATCCCCGAACGTCGAAGCACGGGATGGAATACAGGGCCGGGAACTTATCCGCTGCCCTCCCTTTCACGCCCTAAATTTCATCCCTAATGAAGCCACCAGGCGTGCAGATTGCCGCTGACGCCTGGTGGGCGCCCTGAGTTTTTCATTACACTACGAGTACACTTCACTTGGAGCCGTGGCTCTTGGAGCCGTGGCTCTTGGAGCCGTGGCTCTTGTGGCTGCCGCCGGTTCCGCCAGTGCCACAGGAACACCCGCAGGGAGCGATGCGCTCCTCCAGCTTCTGCAGTTGGAGACTGATATGCTTCATAAATTCCACCTCCTTCCTGTCGTGGATTGGAGAGACTTCGAGGGTTTGTCCATTACTGAATGGTGGGCCAAGTCGCCGACCATCGGACGGAGGATGGGCGCTGTGCGCAGGGAAATCAATTCCCAACAAGGCCTAACCCAAAAGGATTAAAGGATTCGGTGTACAAGCGGTGACGCGGGGAACTTGCGGATCAAACGCAAAGAGGTACTGCGAAACTAAACGACAAATTGCAAACCAATGCGGTACTGATTTGTGCCGGAGCGTTTCTCGCTCCAACACACTTTCGCTAGTAAAGGGACACGGACAGGAACGCCGGGCAAGCGAAGCTCGCAACGCACCAAGCCGGTGCTTCCCAGCGGCCGATTGGTGCGAATACACAAGCCCCCGCTACTGATATTCTCGGTCTTGGCATGCAGCAGTTTCGCACTTGGCCGCGGTTTATCGGCGGGAGACAGCCGGCTCGCGTCTAACTCCGTGGCAAAGGGAAACCGTGCGTATAAGCGCTTTGGCTGCCCTCTCTGCGACTTCATGAGTTCAGGAGAATGCCGTCCCGGTTCCCGCACGTCTATACCCTCGTTGGGTTAGCCCCAGGGATGGGGCCGGGCGGGCACCCAAAGGCAGCAAGAGTGTACCGCGAACTAGGTCTTGGCGTGGATAAATTTGCTCATGATTCCAGAGCGCGAGGTGACTCCCATCTTCATCATCGCCAGGCGCAGAAAAACCTTCACAGTATTAGGGCTGATGCCCATGCGTGCGGCGATCTCTTTACTCGCTAAGCCCTGCACCAGAAGGCGAACTGCTTCTCCCTCGCGCGGCGTAAGGTGGTACTGCTGGCAGATCTTGAGAACATCCAAGTCAGCTTCGGAGCCCCGCTCCAGAAGAAGCGCCAAAGACGACCCGTTTGTCCCGTTTGACTTGCTGCCCGGCAGCTGCACGTTAAAAAGCCGGCAGATGTAATGCCTGTCGCCAGAGAGGATCTCCTTGCACACGGGGATTCTTCCTGCGGGCCCGCCGTTTATAACCATTGCGCGAACTTTCAAGGCCAGTTGGTCGGCGAAATCCCTGGACTTGGCGGGTTTCTCCGGGTGGAAGAGGATCTCCGCTGCCTGTGGGTTTACATACAGCGGTTTAAGAGCAGTGTTGAGCAACAAGAACCCTGTGTCGGAGTGGTTTGGTGTGCGAGTGGTCTTTGAATTGGTTCCGTGACTGTGGGCGTTGCCAACTTGTTTGAGCTTGCAAGCCTGCTGGGGGGAACGCATCGTTGGTCTCCGAGCGTTGCCCTGGGTTCTTAGCGCACTGTCACGCAAGTGCCTGTAAACCTGCCTCCGTTTGAGAGACCGGTCAGACTTGCGCCAAAACTCAGGGTCCGCGCCAACTTATACTTTGGAGCGTTCCATCCTTCAATCAGGTCAATGCCTCAAAATTACACAAGAAATTAACGGAAGATTCAAGGTTGCTCATGAATGCGCAACGGGAGAATTCCGTATGCAGCCTGTGGGTAGAGAGGACGTGTGGGTGGCGCGTGCGCAAGGCTGCTAGATGTCGAGTGGGTCGCCCACACGCAGAATTTTGCCTGATTCCGTGGACGCCACGCGGGTGTTGGTGGCCAGTCGGTAATAGTGATCGAAGCGGGATTCCGGACTCCAGGCGGGGAGACTCGCGCGGCGGAAATCGGAGAAGCGCTTCTGGAAGCCGGGGATGATTTCTCCGGTGCTTGGGCTGCGCGGGGGAACCGGGCAGCGGGCGCAAGGATTACTGCCCTCGAAATTCACCTCGCCGATGCGGAAGCGCACGGCGCTGCGTTCTTCTTCGCTAAAGAGTTGATCTTCCCAGAATGCCGGCACGCCGTCGATTTCGAGCGTGGTGCGAAAGCGGCGGCGCGCTTCGTCGGAGTCCATGCCGGCGAACAATTCGCTTATGGCTTCGAGCGTGGCCGTGGAAACAATGGTTGGCCCGTTGGCAATGGTGTCGTCGGGAAAACCTTCGCGGGAATAACGAACGGTGATGGGCTGCTCGAAAAACCCGGAAAACCATTGGGAGGCCGCCGCGGTATCGCCCGGGAAAGCGAATGTTTTGGCAGGGACTTTCCGGCTGTCGCCTGGAACAGAGAGCGTGACGGAGCTAATGCCTGGCGCGAACGCCGCGCGAATCAAGTGGACGGCCGCAGTACGCTTGCCGTTCACCCATTGGCCATCGGCGGAATAGAGCGCCCAGGCACGGTCAAATTCGAGCCCGCCGCCCGGGCCGATGCGCACTTCGTTTACCTGGATTGGATCGAGCGACTTGATGGGATGAATACGAATGTTGGCGAGGCGCGCCGATAAATTTGCAGAAATCATCGGAAGATTTTAGCAGAACGAGGCTGGGAAGCAGCAGACGGGCGGCGTCTGCGCGCGTTATCCGGAGAGGCGCGCCGTGCCGAAGATCAGCCAGGCAAGAAAAACAGCGCCCACGAACGCCAGCGAGACGCTCAGCAGCGTACCAATCAGAACGTATTCGGCAAAACGCGCGGATTTGAATTCTGGATAGCGGGTGATGGTTTTCGCGGCGAGAATCAGCCCCACAGCCGCAGGAGATTGCAGGAGCAGTGCGGTGAGAATCAAGAATCGTTCGAGCCAGCCGATGTACAACCCCGCATTTTGCAATTGCTCCGCGGCTTTCAGGAACTCTTCCTCTTTGACGCTTTCCGTCAGGGAACGTGTCAGGAAGCGAATCAGATAGCCTCCGCCGAAGATCACTCCGAGGTAGATCACCGGCACGGCGAGGAATTTGTTCCCCAGGCTTCGGGATACTTGCAGCGGGGCGGTGAGCGCCCTGAAGGACATCCCCGGCGAGAGCAGCCCGGCGGCAAGAACCACACTCAGCAAATGAACCAGTTGATCGGCAATGTAGGATCCGGCGCCGCCACGGATCACCCGTTTGGCTGCAAGCTGCACTTTTGTAAAATCGATCAGCAAATGGACCAGCGTGAGCGCGGCGATCACCAGGTGCGTGGAGAGTGCGGCGATCGAACCGGGGATAAAAAATCCCACGAGCAGGATGGCGGAAAGATAATGAATGAGCCCGTGCAAGAGATACGCGGAGAGCCGTCCGCGCAGCTTCGCCTCGACGAGCCGGCGCGTCTGAAAAACAAAATCGGCCGCCAGGTGGCCCAGATATATGGCCAGGAGAGTTCGCAGGAAGATTTGCATAGTTCCGTGCAAGTTTAAGAAGTTGTACGTTTTCGTACAATTAGCCAAAAGTGCGTTCGATGAACGATCCGGCCCGGTTCACCGTTTCCGCCAACTGCCAATAGTAGCCGCGTTTGAGATTCCGGGAAACCGTGGAAATATCCACCCGGAGCCGCCGGGCGGTTGGCGCAAGGGTCTGACGGCTGAGGAATGCCCCAATGGCCTCCCATTGTTTTGAGGTGATCTGCAGCACCAGGGTGTCATGTAAGCCGCAGATCAGGTTGATGGTATCGTTGAAGTCCTCGTTGCCGGACGCAAAGGCCGTGAGCACGTCGAATTTGAAGAGGCGGCCCTCCTTGATGCTTTCCATGGCGCGGCGCGCCAATTCAAACGCCTCGCCGGTGAGTTGATTGACGGGCGGTTGAATGCGGTCGGAAACGCCGCCGATGCCGACTCCGATGCGCAGAGACAGAGGCTGCAGCGTGGACCGCAGATCCAGAATCAACGCGGGAAGCGCTGGCAGCTCTGCGGTAATGGTTTGAAATTCGTCCCCGGCGGTCACGGAATATGGCAGCCGGATGAGTTTCTGGCGCAGATGTTTTTCCGATGCGGCCGCGAGCTTTTTCCCCAGCAGGGGGCGCACATCCCTGCGGGCGGTCGAGGCGATGATGTCGGCGATCAATACGGCGTAAATTCCGTCAGCCATAAAAGCATCCTGGGGAATCCTGTTCATTGGTACGAAATCGTCCAAATACTGTTATTTGTACAGATTCGTACAAATCATGATATTTGTACAATAACGTGCAACATAGGAATTGTCAAGCGCGGAGCCCCCGGGATTCAGTATTGTTCGTGCAGCTCTGGAGGGTGGGGGCGGCTGGCGGGCGGAACGATCCCGTTCTCGCGCAAGTACAGAAGCATTTGGCCGTAGTGGTCGGCGGCGTGCCAGATGACCACCGTGGCCAGGCCTAGGCGCGTGTTCGGGCCAGCATAGGGGCCTTCGATGGGGCCAAACATGTTTTTGGCGTCCACGGCCCCGAGCGATTTGCGGATGGCGGCGAACGAATCGCGCACGTAAATCAACAATTCCTTCTTGGTCTTCGCAGGGCTGGGGCCCCCCTTGTCGCAGGCTTCGGGCGGCTTTTGCCCGTCGAATTCGGCGGCAAACCCGAAATTGCTGCAGGCTACGTGCTTGATTTGCTCGGCGAAGGTGCGCACTTCGGCCGGACCGAACTCCGGCTTCTCATTTTTGAATTTTCCTTCAGCGGGGCGGTAGCCGTATTTCTCCTCGGGCATCGCTTCTGCGGCGGAGCGCACTTCGTACTCCTGATATTGCAGGCCGCGCAGCAGGGCGGACGCCACGGTTTCCTTCCTGCTCATTTCCGCGGCCGTGGGTTGTTGCTGCTGAAAAGCGCTTTCGGCACTCCTATCCTCCAGAGGTTTCGTCAGATCGAGCCGCGCCGACAGTGCCGGAAAAGGCGGTTGTTGTGAAGATTGAGCTGCCGTGAACTGACCGGTGAAAGAGCAGACCGCGAGAACGACGACGGCCAAGGCAAGACATGAGAGGTGCGCGACAAGCAGAGGCTTCGGGCACATCAGATTCTCCTTCCTGCGAAGTCTATAATCAGCGAATTGCGAATGCGGCGATAACGCACACGTCCCTCTTGGCCCTCAGCGGGTAAGCCTACTGAGCGATGCTGGGGTTGAGATTGGTGCCTCGGTCGGAATGTTTCCGACTATGGCCGTGCGGCGGCGCCACTCGCGGCGGCAGCGACCGGTCTATATCCACAAGTCGCAGCCTTGCGCATCGCCTCGAGGCCCTCGGCGTTGGACATCAGTGCCGTGGTCTGGCAGTTGCGCAGCGAGCCGCCCGCGGCAAACGCCAGGGAAATGGCCGCAGCCGAAACGTTGTCCGGCATCTCGGTGATGAGCACAGCGTCGAATTGCCCGAAGGCGAAGTACGAGTTCAGCACCCTTCCACCGAGTTTTTCGATCGGTGCCCGCACGGCATCAAACCGATCCTGGGGATTGGCAAGCAACCGCGTCAGAGCTTCGGGTGTATAGCTGACTTGATGAAGAAAAAACGGCATGGCAGGTCTCCTTTCGAGGAAAAAGCTGGGGGATAGGCGGGACTATGCTCCCAGGAGTAGGAGGTGTCAAGCGCTATCGCGAGAACTCTGTGATGAATCTTCGACTAGGTTGATCGCTCCCGGACGATTCCCATGTCGCTGAAAATAGAAGAATAAAAAGTTTTTTCAAGGGATTGCTAGATTTTACCTGACAATACATTATAGTGTGATATACTCGTTTTTGTAGAAAGCTGCGTCCCGATCCAGTCGGGGCGTTTTGCTTTTTAGAGGCGCCCAGCCATCCGCCTTACCGTTAAAAAAGAAACATCGCAAGACAATCAGCCCGCGTCTCCAGTCTTTCATCGCGCTGAGCATGCGGAACCTGGACTCAAACGACGTGATTTCGTCTTCTGTGGTTAAAACTGAAGTAAATACCCGAGTCACCATGGGGAGATTACCTGATTGAGTTGCGTGACCGGCTCCGGCACAGTCTTTTGTATCGTCCTCCCAGTCCGACGGTCGCCGCTCGTTCTACTTGCGGCACTCGGATGGTAAATGGACTCGCGCCCTTCGCGCCGTTCTGAAAATCGCACACCTCTTGAAGTGACTATAACGCTGGTGAGCATGGACCTCGTCACCTACGAGGTTACGACCACCCGCGAGGTAAGCTTGCACGGCGCCAGCGTCTTAACGAGGCAGCAGTGGGCGCCCAACCAGCGCATCGACGTGCGGTCTCTGCAGGGCAGTTTTAGCGGCTTTGCCCGCGTGGTCCACTGCCAGCTGCGAAAAGGCCCTAGCTTCGTCATGGGGCTGGAATTCTTTTTCACGGACGGCCACTGGAAGCAAAATAACGCCGGAGTGGCGGAGCCTCGAGTGGCTAAAGATTTCTCTTGACATTAATTCATTCTGTGATACACGTGATTCACGTAGAAAAGTGCGTCCCAGTGCAGGCCGGGGCGTTTTGTTTTTAAGGCCACCGCCGCGGGTTCTCGCAGCAATCTCTCATTTCTCGAAAGACATTAACTCGTCTACGGTCAAGAAGTTCGCGTCACACCCTGATGCTGAGGCAGGCCGAGCCGCGCCGGAACCTTCCTGGTCCGCTGGTCCGTCAGCCGCTACCCAGCGCGAACACCGCGCGGGATTTGCTCGCGGCGGCAACGCGTGGCGCCGCATTTAGCCGTGCCGCCAAATGGTTCTTTATTTGGCGCCGCTGCCGGCGCTGTTGCCGCCAAAGCCGCTCATTGATATGGTTTTCACAATTCCCGCACAATTCCTGAGGTATAATCCACGCACCAACTAGAATTAATGTCCATCCCTGACATTCCGGCAAGCGGAGCCACGCCAGGTCCAAGAGGGCCAACTTCTCTAGGCAAGAAGCTCGACTCCTGGGGAGAGATCGCTTCGTATCTGGGCCGCGAAGTCCGCACCGTGCAGCGCTGGGAGCGTACCGAAGGCCTTCCGGTCCATCGCCACGAACACAAGAAAAAATCCACGGTCTACGCTTACGCGGGCGAACTCGACGCCTGGATCAAGCAGCGCCAGCCCAAAGATGATCCCGAAGCCGACGACGCCTTTGCCCGCGAACAGGAACTGAGCGGCACGGATTCTCCTGTTGACATTGTCAATCCGTCGGTGATGCCCCCGGCTCCGGGTCCTGCTCCAAATCCGGACGAGCCAGCTCCTCCTGTAGGGAAGCGCGTGGTCATTGCCCTCTTCGCGCTTGGGATCCTGTGCGCCGCTTCGCTTGGGGTGTACCGTTGGCTTCAGCCCGCGGATTCGACACAGGAAAAAGTCCGTATCGCCGTTCTGCCCTTCACCTATGCGAGTGGCGATTCCAAGCCGGACTACATCACCTCCGGCCTCACCGACCTCATCCGTACCAAGCTTGGACAGCTTGACCCTCCACACCTCGGCGTGATTGCCGCCACCTCTTCAAGAATTGTGGCTGGCCAGCCCGTCCCTGAAATTGGCCGCGTACTCAATGTAAAGTATTTGCTCGAAGGTGGTGTGCAGCGCGCCGGCGAGCAAGTGCGCATCGACGTCCAATTGATCCAGGTCAGCGATCAGACCCATCTCTGGTCCGAATCTTTCACTCGCGAACTCTCCGATGTCTTGCAGGTGGAATCAGATGTATCCGCAGCCATCGCCAGGCAGATTCTCGCGACGCTTCCCGTGCCGTCTGATCCGCAGCCTAAGGCGCTTGTGCAGCCTGGAACCGTTCACGCCGCTACGCCGGAGATCGTCAACTCCCGCCACGCCTTCCTTCAAGGTGAATTTGCCTGGGGCAGCCGCGGTGACTTGCGCAGCAGCATCGTTTTTTTTGAGCAAGCGATACACGACGATCCAAATTACGCGGAGGCTTACGCTGGCCTGGCTGCGGCGACCGCCATTCTCGGCCAGGTGCCCAATGACGGGTTGCCCCCTGGCGATGCTAAACCGAAAGCGAAGGAAGCCGCCCAGCGGGCCCTGCAGCTCAATCCCAAGCTCGCTGAAGCTCACGCTGTCCTCGGCAACGTGGCCATGAGCTACGACTGGGACCTGGCTACGGCCGAAAGGGAACTTCGCCGTGCCATCGAACTGGCCCCCAATGATCCCACTCCCCACGAGTGGTATTGCCACCTGCTCATCGTCGAGGGGCACCCTTCCGAGGCCTTGGCCGAGGCCCACCGAGCGCTGGACCTTGATCCGGTCAGTCCGCTCTTTCATGACGTGGTGGCCGAGACGTACTATTTCGGCCGGTCCTATGACGCGGCGATTGAAGAAGCGCAGCAAGTCGTCAAGCTGCATCCCGGCGATTTATCCGCGCAGTTCTGGCTCGGCTCCGCGTATCGCGAGAAAAAAATGTACCCGCAGGCCATCGAGACCTTCCAGCACGCGCGTCAAGCCTCCGGCGACAATCCCGCCATGCTCATGGCTTACGGCCACACCCAAGCGCTGGCAGGGAATGCCGCCGAAGCGCGAGCTGCGATCCAAAAACTGCAGCAACTAGCCGCTACCCGCTTCGTTCCCAATCTCTATCCGGCGGCCATACACGTCGGTCTGGGAGAGAAAGACGAAGCCTTCCGCTTGTTGAACCGTGCCTTCGAGGAAAAAATCGACCGGCTAGTCTACCTGAATGTTGATCCCATGGCCGACCCCTTGCGCTCCGACCCGCGCTTCGCGCAGCTCATGGCCAAGGTTGGGTTCCACTAGCCCCACGCGAACCCCTCGGCGTTAGATGTGCCAGAAGGTAAGAGGCCCCGTTTGCGGATTAGCATGCGGTGGAAGTTGGTAGCCATCGTGGTTCGGCAAATGCAGTTTAGACGCCGGCCGCCAGCAGGGAAGTGGCTTCCATGCCGCATCTCACAGAAAAAACAAACAACCCGGCACGCAACACTCGCGAATCCCCGTTTCACTCTCAAAAATCTGAACGATTCGTGTCTGTAGCGAAGCAACTCGCAGCTCCCTTGGAAATGGAAAGATCCTCCTTGAGAATGGAAAATTCGTCCACCATCCGCCGCTTCCGGCTGGCGCACCCCCCGCGCCAGCCGGAGGAACGCCCCCCCAACAGGCCCTGTCGCCAAGCCCACCCCCTTAATCTAAGGACGAGCCCGTTTTTCCACAGGAAACGCGTACCAGGCTGCAGATTCCTCTTTACAAGACGTCCTATAAGTAATATTATGTTAACTACGAAATCGATCTGAAGAATAGAGACGTTTCATCCTCTGGCTGGGCGGATTCCAGCTTTCTCCCTCTTACTTCTTCTCTGCTGCTTTTCCTGATTCCTGGGTGAGTTCGTAGTTGATGTACTGCTCGAGCAGGTGGGCATCGGCGCCGACAATGCGGCGGCCATTCACGAAGATCGTCGGCGTGCTGCTCACGTCCAGCAACTGGCCGTTCGCGCGGCTGGCGTTGACGGCGGCACCCGCTTCCGGGCTGGCCATGCACGTCTTGAACGTGTCGGCATCCAAGCCGGACTGACCGGCGTAGTCCATCATTTTGGTCCACGCGTTGGCGGCCGAAATAATCTCCTGATTGTCGTAAATGAAGTCATACATTTTCCAAAACGCCTTGGGGTCCTGTTGGTAAGCGCAGCGACCCGCGATCGCCGCGGTTCGTGCCCAAGGGTGAAGCTGCTCGATGGGAAAGTCCTTGAACACCACTCGTACCTTGCCGTCATAGTTCGGCAACAGTCCGCGCAACGCGTCGTGAAGGTTGCGGCACACCGGGCACTCGAAATCCGAATACTCCACTAGAGTGACCGTAGCGTTGGGATTTCCCAGCGTGGGTGCGTCGGTCATCTGAATCTTCGCCCGGTTTTGTGCCAGAGGATCTTTCGTCAGGTCTGAGAGTTCACCCTGAAAAAGAAATCTGCCATCCTTGCTGACATGGAACTTCACGGTTTGTTTGTTCCCGTCAATGGTCAGGTCAATAGTGGTTTCAAGCAGCCCTTCGACGTTAGTTGGTCTTGGTGGCCCGACCACCAGCGTTACATTCGGACCAAAAGCGTACAAATGCCGGAGGTATGCTTCGATGCTTTTCTGAGTCGCCGATGTCGCTGAGGCTGCCGGCGCCACTACCGCTGATTGCGTGTGCTGTCCTTGCGCGCGGGACGCAGTTGCGCTAAGAGCAAGAATCAAGGCAAGGGTGAGTGCTTTGTTCACAAGGACCTCATGGATTTAAGGGATGAACTTCTGCGCGATCGGGAATGGCCTGCCAAATCCGAATGCTCGCGAAGTGATCTTGAGTCCTGGCGCCGCTTGTTTGCGTTTGTACTCGTTGCGATCCACCAGGAGCGCTATGTCTCGCACCAGTTTTATGTCGAAGTCGTAATGGTCAGCAATCTCCTGGGGACTATGCAAGTCCTCGATATAGGCCTTGAGGATGCGGTCCAGGACGTCGTAAGGCGGCAAGCTGTCCTCATCCTTCTGGTCGGGGCGCAGCTCGGCAGAAGGCGGTTTCTCGATGGTCGAACTAGGGATTAGTTCCCTCTCGCGATTAATCCAGGCCGCCAGCTCATACACCATCAATTTCGGCACGTCGGAAATAACCGCGAGACCCCCAGCCATATCTCCGTAAAGAGTGCAATATCCGACCGCGAGTTCTGATTTGTTGCCGGTGCTGAGCACCATCGATCCAAACTTGTTGGAGAGCGCCATCAGGTAATTTCCGCGGATACGTGCCTGAATGTTCTCTTCCGTCACGTCGGCGGGCCGGTCGGCGAACGCGGGTGCCAGCGCCCGCTTGTATTCTTCAAATACATCTGTAATCGGCAAGCTAATAAACTGAATACCGAGATTTTTCGCCAGGATGGCCGCGTCGCTTTTGCTTCCTGCCGAAGAAAATGGGCCCGGCATGGAAACGCCAAGGACGTTTTCGGCTCCCAGCGCATCCACCGCGATCGACGCAACCACGGCAGAGTCGATTCCCCCGCTCAAACCGACCAGCACTTTCTTAAACCCGCATTTGCGCACATAGTCCGCCGTTCCGGTCAGCAGGGCCTCGTAGGCATAGGCGATCTCAGTCGGCGGTTGTTTGTGAATGTCACCCTGCCCTGTCGCGGTGTCAAAGAGGACGAGATCCTCTTTGAACGCCAGGGCTTGTGCAGCCACATGCCCGTCGGCCGTAATCGCCATGCTCGCGCCGTCGAAAATCAGGTTGTCGTCGCCGCCGACCTGATTGACATAGACAACTGGACGCCGCTGTTTCTTGGCGATGGCGCGCAGCATCTCAAAGCGCAAATTTCTCTTGTCGATGGTATAGGGCGAGGCGGAAAGATTCAGCAGGACGCTGGTTCCTTGCTTGCTGAGTTCCACCACCGGGTCACGCTCATACAAGCGTGTGGGCCAGAAATTCGGGTCATTCCACACGTCCTCGCAAATCGTGATGCCAAGGTTTTCATCCTTGAAGCTGTAGACCACTTGCTTCTCGGCAGGCTGAAAGTAGCGTGACTCGTCGAACACGTCGTAGGTCGGCAGCAGCATTTTGCTTTGCTCAAAGACGACTCGCCCGCCGCACAGCAGCGCCGCTTTGTTGGCCACGGATTTGCCCGCGCCATTCTTGACTCTCCCGGCGTAACCAACGAGCCCCGGCAGCGGAATCTTGCCTGCCAGCGCTTTCAGTTCATCCATGTTGCGGTCCAGAAATGCCGGCCGTTCCAGGAGATCTTGAGGTGGATAACCGCAGAGGCAAAGCTCGGTAAAAACGGCAAGGTCCGCCCCTCGCTGTTTGGCTTGTTCCGCCAAGCTCAAGATGCGAGCGGCATTCCCTGCGAAGTCGCCAACGGTGGGATTGAACTGCGCGAGCGCTATTTTCATGCCCGAACTACTGTAGAATACGGTTGGAACCCGAAGATTGCAAATTCTGACGTTTCGCGAAGCGACGCGCTGACCGGAAAATGCCCTAAACATGCTTACGCGGTCTCCTCGCCACCAGGCTGGCAATTCCCTGCCCGGCCCACAATTCGCGGTAGAACAAGACACACAAGTCCGGAAAGGCGTCTCTCAGCTCACCGGTTTCGAAAAGGTAAGCCGGATTCCGTGGGCCTCTAGGAAACTCAAGCTGCGCGCGTGTGTACGTCTCCAGCAGCAGAACACCGTTCGGGCGAAGAGCCCTGACTATTTGTGGAAAGACTGATCGTTGCAGAAATTGAATACACACGATCAAGTCGTAAGCGTGAACCGGGAGATGCGTTCTCTCCAGATCCGCCTGGATCAACTCGAGCCCTCGGCGATGAGCGCCTCGAACGTCATGGAAGCTCTTGGCGCGCCTGACCGAAACGTGCATGCCGCGCGCGTGAACTTCCAGAATGTCCAGGGCCACGCCGGAAAAATCCACCGCTGTGACATGTTGCCCGCGCGCGGCAAGAAACAGGGCATTTCTTCCCGTGCCACAAGCAATGTCCAGCGCCGGGCCCGACGGCAGAAGCGGCAAGAGTTCTCGGACGATACTCGCTGGCTCGGCGGGGAGCTCCCCCGTCGCGAGCCTGTGCTTGGCATCCCAATCGGTCTGGCTAGAAGGCATAAAAAAGGCTCCTGAGCTTGCCGCTCAGGAGCCTGTAGAAAAGTCTGAAAGCGCACGCGGCGCTTCCCTGCTTGCAATTAAACGCTGAAGGAGCTGCCGCAACCGCAGGTGCTCTTTACATTGGGATTGTTGAACTTGAATCCCGCGCCTTCAATCGTCTCGATATAATCGATTTCAATCCCATCCAGATACATCGAACTCATCTGGTCGACCGCGACCTTCAGCCCATCGAACTCAAAAACCTGGTCCGCGTCGGTGGTCTGGTTTTCAAACGCCATGTGGTATTGGAAACCAGAGCAGCCGCCGCCCACTACGGCCACGCGTAGTGCCGCTGGAACCGGGCTCTGCATGTTCATGATTTCCTTCACCTTGCTGCTCGCAACGGGCGTCAAATTGATCATAAATCCTTGGCCTCCGCTCGCGGGCGTACCCGCGAAGCTATCAACACTTACATTATACCAGAACTCTCAAACGGCGGCGCAACTCTGCGTTCCCGCTGTGAAACCCCTGGCTTTGCCGCCTTTCGACACGGAAACGCGCTTCGCATACAATGTGATGCAATGACCAAACACAAAGTTACTCTTATCCCCGGCGAAGGAATCGGCCCGGAAGTTGCCGCCGCGACCCGCCGCATTCTGGAAGCCACCGGCGTGCAAATCGAGTGGGAAGAGATCGCCGGACGCTCCGACAATTCCTCCGATCAAGGAAAAACCGTCAACCAGGCAGCCGTGGAATCCGTGCGCAGGAACCGCGTAGCCCTCAAGGGTCCTATGGCCACGGCTATTGCCGGCGGCGCGCCCAGCGTGAACGTGGCGTTGCGCAAAACGCTCGACCTGTACGCCAATTTACGCCCGGTGAAAAACGTGCCCGGCGTTAAATCCCACTTCGAAAATGTAGACTTGATTCTCGTCCGGGAAAATACCGAGGACTTGTATTCCGGCCTCGAGCATGAAGTCGTTCCCGGTGTGGTCGAGAGTCTGAAAATCATCACCGAAAAAGCCTCCACGCGGATTGCAAAATTCGCGTTCGAGTATGCCAAGTGCCACGGCCGAAAAAAGATTCATGCCATTCATAAAGCCAACATCATGAAGCTTTCGGACGGTTTGTTCCTGAAATCAGTGCGCGCGGTGGCGGCAGATTTCCCCGCCATCGAATACAAGGAACTTATCGTTGACAACGCCTGCATGCAAATCGTGATGGATCCCCTGCAATTTGACATGCTTTTGTTGCCGAATCTTTATGGCGACGTCATGAGCGACCTGGCCGCGGGCCTTGTCGGGGGCCTCGGCGTGGTGCCCAGCGCCAACATCGGCGACGAATGCGCGATGTTCGAGGCTGTTCACGGTACCGCTCCCGACATCGCCGGCAAGGGATTCGCCAATCCTACGGCCTTGCTGATGAGCGGTGGTTTGATGCTCGATCACCTCGGCGAGCAAAAGGCGGCGGGGCGCATCCAGAACGCCCTGGAAAAGGTTTATCGCCAGGGAAAACATACAACCCGTGACGTCGGCGGCAAAGCCGGCACGGAGGAATTCGCCGATGCCGTGATTGCCGTCCTTAAACAGAAGTGATCCTAGATAGCAGGTTTCCAAAGTACTAGAAGTTCTAAATCGTTAAAATGCTTGTTTTTTGGCTGCGACCGTGCCAATATTTGGGCCTGTAGCCTCGGGTGTTTCCTCCAAGGCGGCTGTATGCAACGAACTCGCTATCCAGAACGTCGGCGTACCACGCGCCTTTCCCTTCAGATTCCTCTGACGGTGCGTTGCCGCCTGCCCGAAGGTGAAACCATCGACCTCAGGGCGTCGACTTATATCGTTAGCGCCCACGGCGCCTTGCTTCTCATGGACACGCCTTTAATTCCCGGCCAGACTGTTAAGATCTTCAACCAACATACTGCCCATTCGGTGGATTGCGTCGTGACATCCTTGCGGGAAAAGCGCGAAAGACGATTCGTGGGGATTGCATTCGTCAATCCCAATATCGACTTCTGGCACGTGGTATTCCCGAAGGCGGGCACCCGCCAGGCGATTCGCTCTGCGGTTACGGGAGCGCTCGTGCCGCCGGGTTTTCGTCAGAATAACAGTCCTCAATTTTAACGGGATTTTCTGCAACCCAGATTTGGCGCGGCCTCAGCTACTCTTTCCTGCATAGATCTGATAAACCATCAGATAGACAATCACGCCCGTTACGCAAACATAGAACCACAGCGGCAGCGTCCATCGCGCGATCAGCCGGTGTTTGTCGAATTTTTCCACCCACGCGCGGCGCAGCGTAATCAGAATCATCGGCACGATCACGATCGCCAGAATCGTATGCGAAGTCAGCAACGTGAAGTACACCGGCCTGATCCAGCCCTGCCCCTGAAAGAGGACAACATGTCCCACACGAATGTGATAGAGCACATAGGACGCCAGGAAAACAGTTGACACCGAGAACGCGCCAATCATGAAAGCCTTATGTACGTCGCGCTTTCCGGCTCGGATCGCCGCGTAACCTCCAGCCAGCAGTAGCGCGCTGATTCCGTTCAGAGAGGCGTTGAGCGCGGCTTGGGAAAACATGACGTGCGAATTCGTCCTTCCTGCAGCGGCACTTCTACAAACCACTTTCTTGAAACCGTCCAATTAGCGCGGGAGCTTGTCGTAGACCATTAGGCCTAGCAACAGCGGGATGTGCACAACCGTCGCGTGCATCAGCCATTTGGCGCGAGCATTCGTCTTGTTGCTGGCTGCCCACAAGCACACTTGCACCAAGGCGGTGCTGATAACGAGCGCGCCAAAGAAATACATCACGCCCGCCAACCCCAGAATTGCCGGCAGCAGGCTCATGCCAACCAGCGCGACGGCGTATAGGATGATCTGCCGGAACGTGCGCGTGCCCTCGCGGTCGACCACCGGCAGCATCATGATGCCCGCTCGGGCGTAATCTTCGCGGTACATCCACGAAATGGCGTGAAAGTGCGGAAACTGCCAAAGAAACAGTATCCCGAAGAGCAGCCACGCGCCGCGATCAAGCGAACCCGTCGCAGCCACCCAGCCGATCATTGGCGGAATCGCCCCGGGAAATGCGCCGACGAACGTCGCCCACACGGTCCGTTTTTTCAGTGGAGTGTAGGCCAGCAAGTAACTCAAGCAGGTCGCCACGCCGAGTCCTGAAGCAAGCGCCCCCGCGGCTGCATACAAATCCACAGCGCCCGCAATCGCCAGCGCAACGCCAAAGATCAGCGCTTCGCGCGGTTGCAGCACGCCGCTGGGCAATGGCCGCAGTGCTGTGCGCCGCATGTAGCGGTCGGATTGGCGCTCAATGTAATGATTCAACGCCGCCGTGCCCGCCGCGATCAACATGGTGCCGAATACCGCATGGAGCATGTGCAGCCATCCGACGGGGCCGCGCGCACCCATGTAATAGCCGGCGGCCGTGGTCATCAATACAAGGAACGAAACGTCCGGCTTCGTCAGCGCCACGTAGCCGTTCGCGCGTGCGGACAGTGTCAGTTCCGTGCTGCGTGCCGTGCTCATCCGGTAGTCACTTGCCGCGGCGTTGTAGCGGCAACTTCTCTTCCGCGCGGAACCAGCCGGTAACACGCCAGCACAACCAGCACGGAAAACGCGAAGAGCAACGCGCCCACGACGGTATGAATCACGGTTAACGTTACCATGACGGGCATCGGCTGCGGAGCATCCGCGGTCGTGAGCCGCGACCAGTAGGCCGCAAGGCCCAGCAGGAATTGCGCCCCGAAAATGGAATGCAGTAAGATTCGCGCCCGCGAAAGTTCTCGCGATTGCGCAAATCGTTTACGCAGCGCGACGGCCGTCCAGATCACCATTCCGAGCACCAGCATGGCCCCCGCCATGTGCGGCCAAATCGGAATTTCCTTGTGACGGAAGCCCGCGCCGAGAATCACCTGCACATAAATGGCGGCCGCATTGAGGATCGCCAGAGAATGTATCGGAGGAGTTCCACTGTCCTCCAGTTGCGGCTGTTCGGAAACCCACCATTTGTTGGTGAACATCGCAATGCCCACCGCGGCGCCAAAAACGATTTGCGCGAAGCAAGCATGGATAACAGGCAACCAATAGTGAAGCAGCCGGATAACCACTTGGCCGCCTAAAATCGCCTGCACAGCAACGCCAAGCACTGCAATCAACCCAAGCCACCGCAGCCATGGCCGTTTTTCTTTCACCCGAAGCAACGCGGCCAGCGCAAGCGTCAAAAGGCCCAAACCGCCAGCGAAAACACGGTGCGAGAACTCAAACAAGTCGCCACCCTGAAGGGACGACAGTGGGGGAACCAATGCGCCGTGCGACGTCGGCCAGTCCGTCACGGAAAGCGCCGCATCCTTCGAGGTCACCAGCGCTCCGGCGACGAACAGGAGGATCGTCCAGCACACCGTGAATACCGCAAATTTGTGCACTCCGGAATGGTAAGTGGAAGCCATCTCCCCCGTCCCAGCGGCGAATTATACCTTGACTTGGATCGATTTTGCGAAATCGAGCCTTCGGACAAGCGCGCACTTTGAGAACCAGCGCCGGGGTTCGTACATCGCCTTCAAGGTATAATGACCGCATGCGTCACAGTGACCTTGTCGTCGTGCAGGCATTCGGCACACAAGCTGAGGCGGACATTGCCAAGAGCGTGCTCGAGTCTGCAGGCATTGACGCCATGATCCAGGCCGACAGAGCGGGCGGAATGCGCGACCATCTGGCATGGAGCGGCTCGGGGTTTCGAGTGTTAGTGCGTGAGGAAGACGTTGCAGCGGCCCGCGATGTGCTTCAAGCCCCCAACGAAGCGAGCACCTAGTAGATGGCATCAGACTTCCACCGCGGAGCCCTCAAACTGCCCCGCTGCCAATTTGGGCTGAGGCTAGTGATGTCGACGATGGTGCCTCGATTCCCACGGCTCGCAAAACGAGATCCTTCAGCGCAGCGATAAACAGGGCCGAATCGCCTACCGCGGGCATCATGCGAAATTTTTCAATACCCAGCTTTTCCGCTTCCTCGCGCGCTTCGATATTAATCTCGTGTAGCGTCTCGATGTGTTCGGTGACAAACGAAATGGGCACCACGAGTATCTCTTTCACACCTTCGTGACCTAGCCGCTCGATTGTTTCGGTCAGCGGGGGCTGAAGCCATTTCGCCGGGCCCACGCGGCTCTGGTAGCACAGCAAATGCGTCCTCGGCCAATTGGGATATTGCTTTACGCCAAATTCGCACGCAAGACGCACCGTCTCCTCGATCTGCTTCGGATACGGGTCGCCCTTCTCGACCAAACTCATTGGCAGACCATGCGCGCTGAATACCAGATGAATTCGCGAACTGTCCGGAAATTGCCGCAGTACCGATCCGATCCGTTGAACAAGCGCCTGGATATAGAGCGGATGGTCGTGAAAATTATCGATAGTACGCTCAGGGGGTCTTCCGTTGGACGTATCCCAGTTTGCTTCGTTCGCGACGCGGCGCCATTCTTTCAAGCTGCTTAATGTGGTGGCGTAGGAATAGTGCGGATAGAGCGGCAACAAAACAATTTCATCCAGCGGGCCGGCTTTACGCAGTGCGTCCACTGCCTCCGTCGTAAGTGGATGCCAGTAACGCATCGCCGTGACCGCCACAGGGTCAACATACGGCGAAACGGCGTCCACCAGCCGAACGCGTTGTCGCTCCGTGAGAGCTCCGATCGGCGACCGTCGGCCAATCTCTGCGTAACGCCCGGCTACAGGAACAGACCTTCGCGAAGAAATGAGCTTCGCAATCGGGCGCCTCAGCAGTCCGAAAGGACCGAGCGGAATAATGTCCGGGTCCAAGAACAAATTCAGCAGAAACGGCTCGACGGCCTCCAGCGAATCCGGCCCGCCGAGCTGAAACAGCACAATGCCGACTCGCTTCTTCCCTGCCAAGCTACTTGCCCCGGTTCAACGAATTCTTCAAGCGCTCGATTTGTTCGCCCAGCGCCGCGGTGCGCCGCGCCACGGTGACGTAGTAAAAAAAGAAAACGCCCCAGCCGATCATGTAAGCCCAAAACACGCTCCAAAAATGTTCTTTCATGCCGCCTCCGCCTCACGCTCGATCAATTGCACTTCCCCTCGCATCGCCTCTAGTCGATAGCGCTCGCGCACAAGAAAAACCATGAGGATTACTAGATTGAAGAACCAGAACCAGAAAACCTTTGCCATCGTCGGTTCGAGCCCAGACCCCGAACCGCCCATAATCACCGGCTGGGGATGCTGCGTGCGCCACCATCGAATCGATCCGTAGACCAGAGGCACGTCCAGAAACGCGAAAATCCCGTAGATCGCGCTGACCAGGGCTCGCCGATCTGGGTCTTCCACGAGCGTTCGCAACAACAGATAGGAGATATATAACAACCAGAGCACAAAGGTGAGCGTGAGTCTCCAGTCCCAGGTCCACCAGATGCCCCAGACTGGATGAGCCCAGATCGGACCGGTGATGATGTTTACCGTGCAGAAGGCCACCCCTACTTCGGCAGCGGATACGCCCAGGCAATCCCATTTCGACTCGCGTTTGAGAGTATAGGCAAAGTTTCCGACAAAACAGACAAAGAAACAGAGCAGGGATACCATGCCTGCAGGCGCATGGAGGTAAAAGATTCGCTGGATCGGTCCCATTTTGCTTTCAGTGGGCGCGATAAGCAGAGCCGCATAGGCCGCAAAACTCATCAGTATGACCACCACCGCAGCAATCAGGATTTTTTTCTTCAATCCAGCACCTCCATCACTTCAGAAAGCACGCCTTCGCTCACTCTTCCAAAAGATATTCGCCGAAAAGCCATAGCGCCGTCAAAAAAACCACGTCAAATCCCAGCAAGAAACCCAGCCAGTCCCAGCGCATCGCCGGATTCGGGATCAGCAGAGCGGCGGTCGCTTCCGTGCTTGCGATCAGCACGGGAGTCAGCAGCGGCAAAAGAAGCAGCGGGAGCAGCAACTCGCGCATTCTGGCCTGCGCGGAAATTGCCGACAAAGCCGTGCCGGTCACGGAAAGTCCCAGGCTTCCCATGAACATCACCAGCACCAGCTGCGGAAATGCCGCCAACACAGGAACGTTGTACAAAATGGAGAACACGGGCAGTAGCAGAACCTGGGTAAATAGCAAAAAGAGCGTATTCGCCGCCAGCTTGGCAAGAAAAATAGCAAAGGGATCGCTGACCGAAAGGCGCAGCGCGCCCAGCGTGTCGTTCGTCTGCTCGCGCAGAAAACAGGGCTGCAGCATCAGCGAAGCCGCGAAAAGAAATGCTAGCCACAGCAGCCCCGGCCCGAAGCGTCGCGACTCGCTCACAGACGGATCGAAGGTGAAGCTGAACAGCACCACAATCGTGAGGATGAAGACCACTGTCGTGGTGAGCAATTCGCGCGAGCGAAACTCCGTGCGAAGTTCCTTGCCCAGCAGCACCGCGGCTTTGGAGAGCAGCGCCATTCACGCGTTCGCAAATGCGAGGATTGACCGAAAGTTCGCGCCGGTTCGCGTGTCCGCGACCACCGAACCTGCATCCAGCCGTATCGCCCGTGTCGCCAGTGCGGAGACTTCTGACTCGCCGTGCAGGCTCATCAGAATCGTGCGTCCCGAATCTCTCAACTGGCGCACCGTTTGCGCAAACCAGCTCGCTCCCTGCGGATCAAGCCCGGTCGTCGGCTCATCGAGTAGAACCACCGCAGGCTCGTTCAGCATCGCCCGTGCAATGGCGATGCGCTGGCGCATCCCGCGGGAAAACGTACGCACCAGCGAGTTCCGCCGATCCACAAGGCCCACTTCCCGAAGCAGCGTCTCGGTGCGTGCGGCGGGCTGCGCGATCCCCTGCAATCTCGCAAACAGCAGCAGATTCTCTTCCGCCGTCAACTCGTCATAAGCCATCGTGGCGTGTGCCACAAAACCGGCTGTCGGCTGGGTCTCGAGTTTCTCTTGGCTTCCGCTCAGAAAATTCACCGTCCCCGACGATGGACGCGCGAGCCGCGCCGCGATTCTCAGAAGCGTAGTCTTTCCGGAGCCGTTCCGTCCAGCGAACGCCACACATTCTCCGGCGGAAATCTCCAGGGACACGCGGCGCAGAGCGTAGAGCCCGCCATACCTTTTATCAATGTTCTCGAAACGGATTCCTGTAGGAGAAAAACTCGCGGGCGTCACGGGACGGCCTCGGAGGTGGGCAGATCGCTCCCGGTCTTCAACATTCAGCCTCGCACGAGATCGCGCAACACCTTCTCCGCCCGCGCGCGTTCCTGTGCATATTCATCTTCAGAGATGGTCCCCGCTTGATGGCGCAGCTCCAGCCGGAACAGCCGCTCCTTCAGCGCATCCAGGCTTGTGCCAATGGCTGCATCAACTTCGGCGAGGCTGGAAGCTCCGTTCGTGGGCGCCGCAGGTGCATTTGACGCTGCGGCGACGGCCGGTTTGGATTTCTTCTGCGCCTGAATTTTTTCCGTCTCAGGCGCTGGCCCAGCTATCGCCACGACGGGCCTACGTGCCAGCAGAATCGCACCCAGGGTAAAAACGAAAACAAAGCCTGCTATCAAGGGCCATTTCAAAACATCCAGGCGTCCCGGAACCTGCTGGATGCGGACTCCCGCCGATTCGCCGCCGCCCTGCTGTGCGTCCCGTCCTTGTTGGCCTTGTTGTTCTGCTCCAGCGTTCGTGTCCGGCGCCGGCGCCGTACCGGAAACGCTCACGGCCACAAGCGTCCCCGCGGGAACATCCTGACGGCCGTAAAGATTCATGCCCTGCTCCTGCCCGTCCAGTGTCAGACCCTCACTGCTGATCTGCATGCTCGGCGGCGCAGCAATCAGCAACCGGCTGCGCGGATAAATCGTCGGGATTTTCACCGTCGCCGCGTTTTCCGGATAGGGCAGCTCATACGAAAAACGCACCGAACTTGGCCCCGGCCGAAACGCGAACGCAATCGAATAGCGATTGTGCTTCTTGTCGATCGGAAGTTGCACCACCGGCATTCCCGCAGGTCCGGCAGCGGATACTTGTTGAAGCTCGCCCTTCTCCGGCAACGCAAAATCAAAACTTCCTTCGCTTCGGTAGAAGGCCACCGGCGGCCGGGATTTGTTCTCGATCTGATATTCTTCGCCGACAATCATCGTCGCGCCCTTGGGTTGAAAGATCACCACGTGTAAAGGAACGTTGATCGTCTTCGCATCCTCAGACGATTCATAAATATCCACATGCGCCGTGCTCGTGCCCGGTGGCAAGGCCTTGTTGAAATTGACGCGGTGGTACGTCGCGCGGACCAGCATCGGTTGAGCTCCGAGCCCCGGATGGTCAAACGTGAATTCTCCCTGCGCCCCGCTCTTGGAATGCGCGATCTCCTGCATCCCTCCTTGAAGCTGAACAAGCGTGAGTTCAATCCCCGCCGCGGGTTTGCCCGTGGTGCCGTTCATCACCGTGCCGTGAACCGTCCCCGCCTCGGCGATTGCCAGCGGCGTCACGATGAGCGCGATCACCAAAGCCAGCCTCGCAGTGCAAGAGCGCCTCACTGCGCGCCCCCATCGGCCGAACGCGTTCCGCGCGGGCGGCGGACCTGTGCGTCCGTCACCTGGTCGATCTCTGCAAGCACCAGCGCCGCCTCATTCTCAAGGGCCGTTTTCATCGATTCGAAATCACCTTCCGAGTATTTTCCGGAACGATACTCAAATCGCAAGTCGCGCAGATTGTCGTAAATCGTGTCGCGCCGCTCCAAGAGTTGATCGAGCTTGGTCCGGTGCGGCGCAAGGTCCGAAGCATCCGGCTGAATGTAAAATATGAACAGCAGGACCGCCACCGCCAGTGCCAGGCAAGCGCCCAGCACCGCCCAATCCGCGGAGGCAATCTCGAAGTTCGCAAATGCGAGGAGAGCGAGCACCATCTAGTCCTGAGTCTCGCGTGATACCTTTGCTCTGGCGCGCTCCAGCATCTCCGGCGAAAAGCCCGGGACGCCGGCCACGAGAGACGCTTGCTGCGTGGGGCGCTTTCGCCAGCGCGCGATCACGAAAACCACTACTCCTGCGCCCGCGAAAAGGTAAACGCTCGGCAATATCCAGGCGACCAGACTGAATCCCGATTTCGGCGGTTCCGTATACACTTGTGGCCCATACTCCCGCACGAACGCCTGCAAAATTTGCTCGTCGGTCTCGCCCTTGGCGACGTGCTGATCGACTTCCCCCAGCATCATTTTGGCTGTTCCGCACGGCCCGGAGAACTCTCCACCAGGATGCGAGCAAATTGCCGCAGCCATGTCGCACGTGCCGCACATGCACTTAATTTTCATGCCCACTTGTTTTGCACGGTCGGAGAACTGCTGCGCCCCAACTGGCGTCATCAGCAGCAGCACTATCGCGAACGTCGCCAGCGTCACTATGGCCGCAATCGAGCGAACTCTAATCATGACCCTCTCGCATAGTGGCGGACGGGGCAAGCCCATGCGCCATTGGCTGTGCGGCCACTGCCAGTTGTTGTGCGCCCGCGAGCACGAGCACCGCGCGGCGATTCGGCAACAATGCCACCAGCGTTCCAAACACCACCACGACTCCGCCGAACCAGATCCACTTCACCAGCGGATTCAAATACGCATGCAGCACGGGCAGTTGCGTATCGGGACTATTTCCAGCATAGACCACATACAAGTCTTCCTTAAGCGTCGAGTAAATCGCTACCATCGTGCCATTTTCCTCGGTGGTAGAAAATCTTCGCTTCTCCGGATACAGCATCATGATCGGCTTCTTGTCCCTCAGCACTTCGACGAGCAGCCGTTGCGCGGTGTAATTTTTTTCCGGCTTGGTGTCGAAACCCTGCAGAACCAAAGTGTATGGCCCGATTTGCAGGCTATCGCCCTGCCGCATATCTTTCTGGATATCGTGGTTGAAGGCTGCGCCGGCCAACCCGATAAATACAAAGACCATCCCCATATGAACGATGTAGCCCCCGTAGCGCCGCGTATTGCGCATCGTCAGCTCCACTGCCGATGTCACAAACGAAGCGCCGGAGCGCGCGCGAATCACTTTTGCGCCGCGATAAAACTCCAAGCCCACTGTGGACGCTACAAATACGCACAATATCAGACAAATCCACGAATAGATTTGCCGGAAGCCAAACATCAGCGCAATTACGCCCGCCGCCAGCCCGATCGCCAGCGGCCAGCCAAAATTCCGCTTCAAGCTGTCCGTGGAAGTCTTCCGCCAAGCCAGCAGCGGCCCGACTCCCGTCAAGAACAGCAGCAGCAGCCCGATGGGAATGTTCACCTTATTAAAGAACGGCGCGCCCACGCTGATGCGGTCGCCAGTGATCCATTCCGAGAAAACCGGAAATAGAGTCCCCGAAAGTATGGCCACGCACGAGACCAGCAGAATCAAGTTGTTGAACAGAAAACTCGATTCGCGGGAAATAATCGAATCCAGTTGATTCTCGCTCTTCAGGTAGTCGCGATTTTTCAGATACGCTCCGAAGCACACCAGAATGATCAGCGCTAGGAATCCCACGAACCACGTGCCGATGCTCGATTGCGCGAACGCATGAACAGAACTGACCACCCCGCTGCGCGTCAGGAACGTCCCCAGGATGCAGAGCAGGAATGTGATGAATACCAGCCATACGTTCCAGACCTTCATCATGCCGCGCTTTTCCTGCATCATCACGGAGTGCAGGAACGCCGTGCCCGTCAGCCACGGAAGGAAAGATGCGTTCTCGACCGGGTCCCATCCCCAGTAGCCTCCCCAGCCGAGCACCGCGTACGCCCAGTGGGCTCCGAGCAGAATTCCCAAACTCTGAAACATCCACGCAATCATCGTCCACTTGCGCGTCAAGTGGATCCACTTCTCTCCTGGGTAGCGCGCCAGCAGCGCGCCCAGCGCAAAAGCAAATGGAATCGTGAACCCGGTGTATCCCGAATACAAATTCGGCGGATGAATCACCATTTCCGGATATTGCAGCAGCGGAGTCAAGCCGTTGCCATCGGCGCGCGCGACGTAGTTCATCATGCCGTTCGCGCCCGGCGCCGCAAGCGCCTTGAACGGGCTGGCAACAAAATTATTGAGAGTAAGGAAGAAAATCTGCACGCCGGCCATCACCACGCCGACGTACGGCATCAGCTCGCCGTTCTTGTTCCGGTACGCGATCAATACTGAGAAAACATAAATGGAGAGCAGGAAGCTCCAGAACAGCAGCGAACCTTCCTGCCCCGACCACAGCGCAGCTATTTTATAAAATGTCGCGAGGTCGCGGTTGCTATGCGACACCACATATGCGATGGAAAAATTATCGCTGAAGAAAAGATATTCGAGGCTGAATGTTGCGAGGAAAATCAGGCAGCAGGTGGCCATCCCGGCCTGCCGTGCGCTCTTGATCAGCAGCGGGTGGCGCGTAATGATCGCGGCAATGCCCCCGCCAAATGCATAAACTGCGCAGACAAACGCCAGGACGAGTGCAAAGGAGCCGAATACATCCACAACAACCCGCCTATCCCCCGGAGATCCCGGGCCCCCTACATCCCACTGCGTTCGGTGGGGCTGGCCGCGGCGCCACCCTTGCCTCCAGGCGCTGCTTCATACTTGGAAGCGCACTTCGCCTGCACGACCTCGGCGACAAATCGTCCATCTGGACCGGGGCGGCCCTCCACGAGGGCTTGGGATTTGTCCACAAATGTGTCCGGCAGAGGGTCCGTGCCAATGTAGCTGACCGGGAGCGTCTTCCCTTCGCCCTCCAGCACAAAATCAACCCGGCCGCTCAGGTGACGAATGCTTCCTACTGCGACGGTTCCGCCGATGCGCATGCGTTGGCTCAGTGCTGACCCTTTCAGGGCCTCTAGCTCGGCGATGGTGTGGTAATAAGTCTTGCTCTCTCCGTAGCCAAGCCACGCCAGGAATCCCATCGCGGCTACGATTACCCCGATTCCAACTCCAAACTTTGCTTGTTTCTTCACGGCGGTACCTCTGCGGCGCTTTCCATCCAGCTATAAGCCTCATTCTAGCATAGTTAACAAACGCTCTTTAGTCTTCCCCGCCCGTGCACTTGCAGCTAGTCGGCAGTCCGCGGCTCTTTCTTTCAGCCCGCGTTCGATGCAGCCAGCGCCTCTTGCAAGCGCGTAACGGGATTTTCTCCGGTGCGGCTTTCCAGCAGGAACGGCTTCCCGTGATCCAGGAGCACCGGGCATCCCAAGTCCATTGCCAGAATATCATCCAGGACGGCCGCAAGTTCTTCTGTGACGGCCATCACACGCTTTGGTTTGAGTGACCGCCGGATTCGCGTCGCCACCGCCGCCAGGCGCTTCTTCAGAGCGGCTGGAGCATCCGCTTGCAAACTCCCCTCAGCCTCGAGCGGGCACTCCAAGACGTGCGTCAGGAAAAACCCCGCGCGCTGAAACTCCGCGTGCACCGCGTCCCGCGCCTTTCCGGCGGTCGAAATCCCCACCCCATCCAGGATTTGTGCTGCTTCGCCGCGAAACTCTGCGCCGTATTCGCCACCGCTGGCGTACAGAAAGTCCTCATCTCGCAGCGGAGATAACGCACTCAGCAGAAGCGTGTGGATATGCACCGGCCGGTAACGCGTTGTCCATTCCAGGCGCCGAAGCCGCCGCGCAAAATGTTCCGTCGACGCCGTCTGCCCGCAACCGTCACACGGCAATTCAATGGCTTTTGACATGATTCGTTCAGAATGTAGTGTATTGCCGGCCGGACTGCAAATTTCTGATTTGTGGACCTTGTAGAGACGGCGGCATTTATCCCGACCTGGTCGGGATCCTAATTTGTAGAACTTGTAGAGGCGGCTTTACGCCCCTACTGCCCGCGGGGCACGCGCCGGCACGTTGTGGAATCTGGCCGAAACTCTATCTGGCTAAGTCGAGGTTTCTTCGTTGTTTCCTCTTACCGGGTTCTGAGAATACTTACGTCGTAACCGGCGTGTCCGCCGGCAGCTTCGAGCGCAGGCACCACTTCAATTCCTGGCTCATTTCCGTGATCTCCATCCCAGGCATCACGATGAACTTGCAGCTCAGCATCTCGTGCGGTTCGTCCTCGTCCGGCAGTTGGCACGTCACCCGGCAATACTGGCAATCCTGGTTCCAGCAGAAGCGCCCGTAAGGAATCGTTTCCGGGCTGATGAACTGAAAACATCGCAAAAGCGAATTTCGCTCCGGGACTTGAAACTTTTTCCCGAAGACCGTGATCTCCACGAGTTTTTCATAAGGACGGAAGGGTTCCGACATATTGAGTCCTGTTCTCAATGGCCCGGCTTGTGCGTCCTCGCGGGACTTCCATGAACCGGAACACCAGATTGAGTGCCTCATCAGAGTAGACCGCAGGTTCCTCGGGGCACAACGCCCCGTCTCGCCCGCGTTCCCAATCCGCCACGGGGGTAAAACCGGCGCCCTTAGGCAGTCGTCAGCAGCCGCTCTTTGCGATATCCACGGTGGGTCAATCTGTGTGAAACGCTTTGTTGGTCATTTCAGGTCGGTAACATAATGACTGAACATGACACAGTTGCGTTCCCAATTAGTTCTACGGGGCCAAGGTCATATCAAGCCAGGGCTGCGCGAGCGTTGTCCACAAATGACGCAGCAGCCGTCACGTCGAGTGCGCACTCTTCGCAATCGAAAAAATGCTCTTCAAACTCGTCGCGGATCGGCTGGGGCAGCTCGCCTAATCGCTCCACTGTTGCGGCCATTGCCACCGACCACGCCACCGCCGACACTGTTCTCCGAGGAGGAGAGCGTATCCATGCTCAAGCAAGTCCTTGAACGGATGCGGACAATTGCGGAAGAGATGAAGCGCATTGCGCGATCCAAGTGGAAATGATGGAACTCTTAAAACAGAACGCCACGCTTCCAATCGTCCCGAATTGTACCCGCATTCAAATCATCGCCTGATTCATGTTTGAGGAATTTCCCTGATTGATTGGAATAGTGCTCCATTGAGTGTGACTCGGGAAACGGGAAAGGGTACAGGAGTTTCTGTGCGCTGCTCTTGAACTTGGTTCCTGTTGCTCCTGCGCTCGGCTGCTTCTAAGTGCTGGCGGTCCAATTGGCAGGCGGATACGCGATGCGCCAGAACGTAGCTGCGGGCTGTGTGAATTCCACTGCAACCTTAGTTGGTCCGGTCGGCTCCTTCTCCACGTAGACCACACGACACTCTTTCTGTTCCCCGCTGCTTATGTTTTGCATCAGGAGCCTTTGCTTAGGGGCTACCTTTTCCGCTAAAACCATCAACGCACCGTGTGCGTTGACTACCAGCGTTTGCGTTCTTTCATAGAACTGCGAGCCTCCCTTTTGGGGTCTGTGAAAGACAACTGGAACGGTCAACTCAATCCGCTGGCTGCGCCGCTCCCTTAACCATTGTTTTGTGTTGGTGAGCTGCTGGTCGCTCATAAGATCGATCTGGCTTGCACCCCATATTTTACACTTAGTGCGGAGCGTGGCGAATTGCATGCACAAAGGGGGCGTGGAGAAACTGTGGGAAACAGTGGGAAACCTATGGACAGACCGCCCTGCCTCCCCTAGACTGGCTGCTCCATTTCCGGCAATGATGTCGGCTCCACAGAGCTTGTCGTGAGCAATTACGAAAAGAGAACAAAAGATATTACAAGGGCGGTCCACCTGCTGCGGCAACATGGAGTAGCTGTGGATTTCCCAATGCAAACCGCCGATGGGAAAACAATCTTCGCGGTGGGCCAACATACGCTGACGGCAGAGCAGATTCTCGAACTTCTCGACCGTGGCGAACTAAACGCAGAAGGCGTGCGCAAATTAGTCGAAGCGCATGCATCGGCCATGCGCAGGCGAGCTGCATCTTCCTAACACAGCGGTTACGCGAACATCCTGGCTTGCTCGTTACAATGATCCAACTGGATTACTGCAGGACGAAAACATTGTTGCAAGGTTCCCCCATCCCCAAAGCCCGCCGATCCAAACGGATTGCTACGAAGGAGCGTGCCAATCTTGTCTTCGACCGAAGTGGAGGCCAGAAAATGTTTCCCTGTCTCATTGTCGATAGGTCGCAAGAAGGATTTAGATTGCGGGGTAGCTTCAGACTGAAGCGTGGACAGCTTGTGGAACTCGTCCTAGATGACCCCGTTGATTCTATACGGTGCGAAGTTATATGGATCGGGAAAGGCGGGTTAGAGCAGGCAGGGGAAGTTGGGCTGCAAACCGTGGGCAAATGACAATAACGCTTCGAACTCGATCCGGTTGAGAATCACCGTGCTCTGCCGTAGCAAGTCACCTTTCCATCCACCACGTTCGCTACGTATCGGCCTTCGCTGAGGAACTGCATCACCTTTTTGCCGGATCGTGCCATTTGTGCCCAACGGGATTTCGCGTCCGGGTTCTGCTCCAATCCTCGAATCTCGTTTCCGTCGAATACGAAATCCACCTGTCGCAAACTGAGCTTGGGGGTCCGACAAACTTTCTCGGCCTACCTTGACGGCCTTGGCGTTTTCCACGAGCGTTTGCCGCCAGACTTCAATAAGCGTTTCGTCCAATGAGTGTTTCGTCATGGCTTGGTTGCGAGTATCGCTGTCCGGTCATGGTGCAACCGAGATGTTTTGCCGGATGAAGTTTTCCATCTCGTTCAAAGCATCATGGCATAGCCCAATCAGATTCGATTGGTGCCCTTCGAATTGCCAATCCACAACGGTTGCCACTTGTGTTTTTGCGCTCCGCTGGAAACGCGGCTGAAAGCGCGGAGGCCTGCACATTTCGGATTGATCCTCGAAGAGTTCTGCGTCGTGGGTCCATGCACCACTGATGGAATCGCCGATAGACAGGTTGTACCGCTGCCAAACCTTCACGCCATCCGCATGAACTTCCACGTTGCTCCTGCCAATCAAGAATCCGACCTGCGGATGTGTGTGCAACTCTTTTTTGAGGGTAATTTTCGCGGTTTTCCCTCGCTGCTTTTCCGTAACGCCATAGAGCTTGTAGGCAATCGAGCGGAAAGCGGAGAGGAAGGCGCTCAAGCAAAAGAGAAAGTTTTCGATATCCTCGGCACTTTCATAGTCGGCCATGCGTGCCAAGAAAAACCGACACTCTCTTACTTTGTCAAAGACTCGCTCTGGAATACTCGTGCCTGAATACATTTCATCGCCTCTTCTGCACGCTCTACTTGCTTGTGAGCATCTGTGCCAATATCGGGAGAAACGGCGCGGATACGGTCACGTGATTAGTGGCTGAAGCCATGAAGTTCTGATACGCCTGCAAGAACCCACCTGTTCCCCGCGCTTTCTCCAGTTCGGGTAGCCGGGACACAATCTCGTTACGTTCGTTTTCATCTGTAATAGAGCGGGCCGCCTCTTGCATTTGGACGAATAGCTGCTCGTTTGTCTCAGAAGTGATATCCGTGGAGTTGTCGGTGCTGTTTATGTTGAAAGGCGCATTGTCGCCGTGAAAGTGAATGTTTTCGGCCAACTTAGTGCTCGATCTTGTCGCAGGGGATTTTTGGGTAGCCTTGTACCCCTTTTCCGTCACGTATACGAACTCCCGCTTACTGAAAACGCCCATCACCACAAACTGTGAATCCGGTTTATTTTCAAACGGCACCATTGGACCAGTATTTATGAATTTGCTTTCCTCAAGCAGTTTCACAGCAAGATCGAAATCGACTTTAGAATACGGTCCATCAGCGCAGTATTTAATTCCGAGTGCAGCGATGGACGGGCCAACATATCCCTTGCTTAGTGCACTTGTTCCGAGGTCTTTGGGGCGGAAATAGGCAACAACATCCGCAAGGATTTGCTTCGAGAGATCATCGACAGTACTCATAACCCGTACCCTGCCGTGCCCAGCCATTCAGGTTTCCGAACGGTTTGAGAACAATGAACCGTACATGGCATCCAAGAACATCGCGGGTCCTGAAATCGGAAGAATTTTTTCCACTACAAAAGTATCAAGAGCACCGACTGCCCAACCCACAACTGGAATCAGTCCGGCTAAGTTGCTGACAGCGAATCCAACGACGTTTCCCGTCGCTCCGCCGACCAGAGTTCCAATTGCCTACTTTCCTGCGCCTTCCTTCGGCACCAACTGGTAGCTCACAAACGCGAACTGCTTCCCGTCCGGCGACCATGACGGCACATTCATCGTTCCCTGCCCGCCAAAGAGTTTCGCAAGAACGGTAATCTTTTTGTCCTTCAGCGTCATCATGCGCAGCATCACATCTTTGTTTTCCGGGTGGCCCTTCACGCTCGCGTCGTACGTCAGAAACACCATTTTTTCACCATCGGGTGAAATGTGCGGAAACCAATCGTTCCCTTCTCCAAACGTAATCTGCTCCTGTTCGCTTCCGTCGGCTCGCATTCTCCAGATTTGCATATGCCCGGTGCGCTCGGAGTTGAAGTAAATGTAATTCCCGTCGGGAGAATATTCCGGACCATCGTCCAGTCCCTTGGCGGTCGTCAGTTGCTTCTCCTCGCCGCCTGCCGCGGGAATCGCGTAGATATCGAAATCGCCGTTCCGCTCGCCGACGAACGCAAGTGTCTTTCCATCCGGAGACCAGCCATGCCAATACGAAGGAGACTTTTGCGTGATGCGTCGCGGCGCGCCGCCGCCGAGCGGCAAAATGTAAACAAGCGAGCGATGCTCCTCCTGCGAGTTGTCGCTGATGACTAATTGCGTCCCGTCAGGTGAAATGCCGTGGTCATTGTTGCAGCGCGTTGCGAATCCCGTGTCCAGAATCTGCGGAATGCCCCCCGCCACAGCAATCTTCTCGATGCGCCCGTTTCTGTTGAAGAGCAGGTTCTTGCCATCGGGCATCCAGTTAGGGGCCTCGAACCGCTCTGGGGCCACGTAAATCGCGCGCCGGTCTGTGGAAGCAACCGTAATGATTTCCAGCGCGCTGTACAGCGTGGAAGCGGCGGCCGTGGCTGCAGGCTCTGCCGGCTTCAATTCGACGTTTGAGAACACCGCTTTTTCCACCACGTCGTGATCGTGGCTGCACACGCCGATGCCCGCGTAAAACGGCTCTTTCAATGCGATTCGCGTGGATCCGCTGGCCAAATGGAATTCCCCTTTTTCGTCCGCGAGCCACATCGAAAAGTACGCGCCACGTTTTTAGCACTGCTTTGCGGTGCTCGTTCACTCCCTTGCCGAGAAACGTGATGTCCGCCGTAAGCGTAATGTCGCCGGAAAGTTTCTTCCATGCGAACTGGAAAGCGTCGCTGCCCAGCCATATATTCTCGCCGCTGCCGGCAATCGTGTAGCTGCGTTTTGCAGAATCGTATTCCACCGAACCAGGGTGCAGAACGGTGCCAACATCACCGTGACTATCAAATGTGCCGGCTGGCGTGGCAGCCGTCGCGCCAGCTTGTCGCGCCCGTGTGCCATTTCCGGCGGCGAAGGCTGATACTGTTGCGAATGTGAGCGCCGTCAGCCACATAGTTTTCTTTCCGGGCATGAGGGAAGTCCTCCATTCGCCAAATCGCAGCGCCACGTATCACAGCGCCACGTTAGGATGCTCACTATCAATTGTCAATTCGCCTGCTCTCCGCTCGGGCGGCTGGGATCTCCGTCGATCCATTTCCCTTCCCACCTTTGTTTCCCTTTTCTTCGCTCGCATGCTATCTTCGCGGTCTTAGGGGGGAGTTCCATGTCTGTTAATAAAGTCATTCTCGTCGGCCGTCTCGGCCGCGATCCCGAAACTCGCTACACCGGTGGCGGCCAAGCCGTCGCAAATTTCTCCGTGGCCACGGATGAATCCTACAAAGACAAGAATGGCGAGCGCCAAAAGCGCACCGAGTGGCACAAGATTGTCGTGTGGGGCAAACAAGCCGAAATCGCGCAGCAGTATCTCAAGAAGGGTTCATTGATCTTCATTGAGGGCCGCATCCAATCCCGCGAATGGCAGGACAAAGAAGGCCAGAAGCGCACCAGTTTTGAAATTGTGGCCAACAATTTCCGCATGCTGGGAGGCCGCGCCGAAGGCGCTGCCGCAGGCGCTGCTGGCGGCGCAGCACGTTCCGGCGGTGACGATCTCGAGAGCCACGCCGCGCCCCCTGACGATTCGTACGGCGGCAGTAGTGCCCCTTCCGGCGGCGGCCCCGAAATCTCCGACGAAGACATTCCCTTCTAAAACGGGTATCTTCCAGAGTGTCCAGTTTCCTTGGGGAGAGGTGCTCTTTCGGCGCCTCTCCCTTTTTCATCTTTGTTCTCTTCCTACGTGCAAGTCGCGTAGGGCGTAGCCCGGAGCGATTTGCACGGCTGACAGCAGGTGCTGTTCCGGGTATCGGAAGCCTCTGGCGTACAGCCTCGCCCTGTCCATTTTTCCTTGAGCCTTCTAATGCTGGAACGGAGTTCCGGTCTAGTGTTCACTTTTCATCTAAACATAATCAGCGTGTGAGGTTTCCTCTGGACACTGAGGTTCGCACGCACAATCAAGGTGAACGAAAGTGAACACCGCAGCCCCATTCACCGTCCTCAACGTCGTCCTCGATTCTGGGGAACGCCTGCCGTGTCTGGTCGAGACGGCGACCTGGATTCCTGTTCGGGTCGCCACGCGCTGGGCGGTTCGTTACCGGCGCTATCGTGTGCAGTCATCAACGTTGGCGAACAACCTGCGCGTTCTTGCGCATGTGTATCGTTGGGCACGCGAGATGACCGCTTACGACTTGGACGATCATCTCACCGGAGGAGAGACGCTTCGGGGGCGGGATATTGAATCCCTGGCAAACAGCCTGCGCGTTAATGCCAGCAATCCGTCGTTGGATACTGGGGCGTTCGATCACCAGCTTGCAGTTGTTGAAGACTTCCTGAAATGGTCACTGGACAGTGAGAACCGCGGCGGACAGAACGCACTATCGCTTGAGCAACTGGCTGCAGAGCGGGACTGGCTGCAAGAGGTGTTTCGCTCACTTCGCGTTGGCGCTCGGTCTCCAGACAGGATCGAACCGTTGGAAGAGGCACAGGTGGAGGCGATTCGTTGCGCCATTGGTCCCAGGCAGGGATCGAAAGGAACACTGCTGTTTCCGGAGTCCTTTTCTCCTCACTCCCGACTGCGG
>MNEA01000095.1:9500-23709 GCA_001917435.1 Acidobacteria bacterium 13_2_20CM_2_57_6 | reverse complement strand
GCGCGAGTACAACTGCTGGACTGCGAACAACTCGCTGGTTTCGTCTACACTTTCGCCTGAACTGCCGAACAGATTCAACGCTACATTGCTCAAGCGCACGCCTTTGGATGTTTCATATTGTGGCTGCGTCTTCAAATTCTACATCGAATGAAGGAACATGAAGGTTGGAAGATAGTGGTTCATTGAACCAGGAGGTCGTGGCGCGATTCTCTTGTGTTGTTGTAGGCTTTCCATCGGAGAGAATCATGTTCAAGTTCAGACTTCTACGGCTGGCCCTTCTTCTTCTGGCATTGACTTCGCAAGCGAACGCTCAATTCGCACATACCGACCACAAACAGATCGTCGATGCTGCCGGCAAGCCGCTTTTGCTTCGCGCAACAAATCTGGGCAATTGGCTAGTGCCAGAGGGTTATATGTGGTTGTTCCAGGGTGGCCCGCAGTCTCCTAGCGAGATCCGCGGGTTGGTGTTAGAGCTGCTTGGACCTGAAGGGTCGACCGCATTCTGGCAGAAGTACCGCGAGAACTACATCGCGCGGGAAGACATCGCGCTCCTGCATCGGGCCGGGTTCAACGCCATTCGAGTTCCTTTGCAGTACAGCCTGTTTGAGGACGACGGCGCGGAAGGTTTCAAACTGCTGGACCGGTTAATCGTCTGGAGCCGCGCCGAGGGTCTGTATGTGATCCTTGATTTGCATGCCGCACCGGGTGGACAGACCGGCGCGAACATTGATGACAGCGCCGGATATCCCTGGTTATACGATAGTCCACAAGAGCAAGAGCACCTATTTGCCATCTGGCGGCGGCTGGCGACGCACTATCGCGATGAGCCGGGGGTACTCGGTTATGACCTGCTGAATGAGCCGATCCCACATTTCCCCAAGCTGGCGCCTTTGAATTCGTCGCTTGAACCGCTCTACAAAAAGTTGTCGGGCGAAATACGAAAGGTTGATGCTCACCATATTCTCCTTCTCGGCGGGGCGCAGTGGGACGGCAACTTTTCAGTCTTTGGCAAACCTTTCGATGCGAACACGGCTTACACGTTCCACAAGTATTGGACGGCGCCGGATGAAAGCGTGCTGCGGCAATACATTGATTTTCGCGAACGTTATGATGTGCCGATCTGGATGGGCGAGTCCGGAGAGAATACCGATGAGTGGATCGCGCAATTCGTGAAAGCGCTCGAGAAAAACAACATCGGATGGGCTTTCTGGCCGTATAAGAAGATGGAAAAGCCGTCAGCGGTGGTCAGCATTATCCCACCTGCCGATTGGGCAAAGATCGTGGAGTTCGCAAAGCTTCCGCGCGGCACTGCGCACGTGGAAGAACGGCTGAAGGCTCGACCTGAACAGGAGACGATCATCCGCGCTTTCGCCGAGTTGTTGGAAAATGTCCGCCTGCAAAAGTGCCGCTTGAATGAGGGCTATTTAAGAGCGCTCGGGATGAAGGCAGATATTTGCTGCTTCACGGTCTACCCAAGTCCTGTAAAGTGAAAAGAGAAGGCTGGTAGGGCGGTGGGGATCGAAAACAATACCGATTGGTATGGGGATTGCGTCGCGCCAATTTCAGCAATTGGTGATGCCGAGTCCGCCGAACTTCCGGGTTAACGAACAACTTCCCTCTGCTGACGAAAAATGCCGCAAGGCCACCAAGGCAAGGCTTACAAGAACTCAGAAGATGAATTTTAGAGAGAGTTGCAAGCGGCGCGCGGGATCAGCTGAATTATCGTGCAGGCCGAAAAATGGAGAGGTCGCGATGCCGACGAAATTCTTGTAGTTGACATGATTCACAACGTTGAAAGCATCAGCGGCCAATTCGAATTGCTTCTGGTTATGGTCGCGACCCTTCAGGTGGAAGGTTTTCCCGAAGCGCAGGTCAACATTGGCATAGCCTGGGCCATGACCTGTATTACGGGTGACCCCCGGTGGACGGTCATTGAATACGGTATCGCCATTGTTATCCAGCCCGGTCGTAATATTGAAGGGAATTCCAGAGGCTAATCTCGCAACGGTTCCTACCCGAAAGCCCCAAGGCAAATCATACATGCCAACTAAGTTGAATTGGTGGCGGCGGTCGAAGTCTGATCGGCAACACTGGGCCTGACCGTTAACACAGCGTTCAGGGCTGCGAGCAGTTGCCCCGCGTCGGCCTTCGCGGAGGCTTCGGCTCGTCGGAGACGCTCGACTAAGGCGAGTGCGATCATTGTAGCTGGCAAGCGTGAAGCAGAGGAGGTCCGCCGCAAATCCTCCAAGATCAAGCCCCGGGTCAGACCAGCGACACGTCTCGAAGCGATAAAGATAGAAGCGACCGTCAACGCCATAGTGGATGCAATCCCAACCGAGGGCGCCGTGGATCGGTGACAGAATTCGCTGGCGATCGAGCGCCACCCGGCTCTCGATCCGCTGGACCACGCCATTGAAGCGATTCACTAGGTCAGGTACGCAGGTCAGAGTTTGAAGGTAGTTCTCCGAGCGCACCACCATCGTCTGCAGTTCCTCTCCAACGAAGTCCAACTCCGCACCGCGCAACCCAACCTGGCTGCAGTGCAGCTTAGCTAGCGCCAAGCCGACCCGTGTTGCGATGCGACGAAGAGTCTTAATCCTGCCGTGATGCGTGAAGAACTCGCAGAGATTCATCCAAGGGTCAAAGTCATAGAGGACGAGTCGTGGCTCCACCGCCAGCAGCGCTACCGGCCGGGGGATGCGCAGTTTGATCGATATCCTTGCATCGTGAAGTTTTGTCGCGGCCTCGAAGTCGGACGCCGCCGCAGCTTCTGTTGGGTGAAGCCTGCCGGTGAGGATGCGTGTCTCTGCTGGTCGGCCGTTGCGGCCAGCCAACCGCAACACGTAGCGATTCCCGCAGTCGTCGCCAGCACATCCGCGCGCCGGGTAAACTCGACAAGATTCGATCCTCGTTCCGTCTTTGCCGAACTCCGGCACTTCGGACAGACGCTTCTGAATCCATTCCGCGCCCAGAACCTTCCGTAGAGCGTGGCTGTTGAGAACGCGATCGTGATTTTGGACCGAGGGCCGGAAGCACAGCAACACAGTGCGGCCGCCGTTTTCGTAGCTGACCATGGAAATCGCGCGGTGCAAGTTGCGGAATCCAACTCCATGATTTGCGAAGTAGCTTTCCTGTCCTTGGAAACGCCGAAATGTAAGTGCAATATCGAAGCCGCCGCCCTCATCGGTGACCGCGATGAGTGCGCCCTTGGCGGTCAGCACGATCTCGACTGAAATCACCTTGGTGGGATCGCATCCGTTGCCGTGCTTGTAGGCGTTGCCGAGGACGTTCCTCAGCGGTAGAAGCAAGTCCCGGATTATTTGCAGCCGCGGCACCGCCGCGAACCGTTCCGAGAGTGCAATTTTAAGGAGGGGAAAAAGCTCGTCCCGCCCACGGCCACAAACCCGCACATGGGCGTTCACGCTCGCGGCGCGCAGGTCGGTAAGACCGCTCAGACGATCCCCAGGCAGCTTCGGTGCGTCAATTTCAGCGAGCAACTCGGCTCGCGTGCGGCTAAGGTCAATCATTGGGAGTCGTGCTTTTTTTTAGGACCGAACATGCGTGCCGCGCCCTCCAGGAAGGCAGTCCCGGCGATTCAAGCTCTTTGCGGTCCGGCTCGTCGTCCGTCAGCGCGTGGCTCAGGATTTTTGCCACGACTTGTTTGGCGTCGAAGTAAGTCTCCGCCAGCTTGCGCGCGGAACGGCAATGACGCTCGTAGTCAGCGTTGATCGCGTCGAACGCTTCGGCGGCCTGTTGCACTGTGGAGAAACGGAACATCCCTTCCCCGTTGGCAAGGAATGAGCTGGGACCAGTATGCTGCACGACCACTGGTTTGCCGCTAGCCAGATAGCAAAGTGTGCGGTCGCTGATCCAAGACGTTTGCAGCTTGATATAGGAAGGCTTGGCGCAGCTAAACTCCCCGCGCGAACGCTGAATATAGGCTTGGTACATCTCAGGCGTGCCGGCAACCTCACATGCCTGCCGGATGCGCCAACCACAATTCTGCAAATCTTTCCACTCTTGCATATCGCGCTCCTTACGCAGGACCAGGGCCAACTCCAAGGGCTGACGAGTGAGCCGCGGCAGAGCAGCGAACTCCAAGAAAGCCACTCGTTTTGTGTTCTCGTAGGTTTCATCACGGTCCACAACCCAGTCGGAGGAGTCCCAGGTAGAGACCGTCGTGAAAGTCTGGCAATGCGGGTCGAAGGTATAGGGCCAGCTCTCCAGGCAAACCGGCGGCCGGATCGGAATCCAGCTTGGATTGTCTCTCGGATGCTCACCCCCCGGGCATCCGACACCTTCGGCAATAGTGAAATAGACGTCATGATTGGGCACGCTGAGTTGCCCACGACTAATCCAAAACTGCAGAAGGCCGGGATCAATATCCACAAGCGCCGTACGGCGGAAGAATCGCAGCAGCGCGGGGCTGATGGCATAGTGGAAATTCAACAACAGGTCAGCATGTCCAAAGATCGCCTCGGCTTCCGCACGTGTCATGTTGAGGTACTCTGCCGGTGCTTCGGATAAGGGTTCTTTGCTCGGCGCGCGGTAAAGGATGCATTTGCCACCCAGGCCGTATTGTTGCATGCGTGCCTGGAACGTGGCCAGCGCAGCGGCTTCTTGTTCCTCGCGGCCCTTGGTGCGAAAGGCTTCTAACCAATACACGTCGTGCCCCAGGAGGCGTAGACCGAGGACATACTGCAGATAAACCCAGAAGTGTCCTCCACCTTGGGCATAATTCGCGACGTCGTAAGCTGAAATAACAACAGTGGCCATAACCAGACTCTAAACAAGGCCCAATCTTTTTGCGGATGCGTGAAGGTATTCGTAACGCGGAAGATTTTTTTCGCGCACGGTCCAATCGGGCCGCTCGCCGAGCCAACGGAAATGAAGATAGATTCTTGCGGCGTCGAGGGTCCGCCTAAAGCTAGGAGGCGCACCTTCAGGCCAGCGCGCGCGTACGTAAGCCCGCTCACATTTCCGCACGACGTTAGCAGGCCAGTGTTTTCCTTCGGTCAGCGCAGCTAAGTCGATCTCGCCCGCGGCAATGGCGGCTGATTCCCAGTCCACTATGAACACTCTTTGGTTTTGAACCAGGATGGTCTTGGCGTAGAACTCGCCGTGAATAACGGTCTGTGTCCCGGTCAGCAAAGGGGCGAACCACTCGTCGGTCCCGCATAGCATGGTCAGCCAGGGAAAGAGTCCATACAGCGGGCGCGAGAATTCAAGAGTCCGCTGCGCCCAACCGCGATAATATTCGGAGCCGTAGTGCCTCAGGAACGCCAGCGATGAGTCGTTGATGTGCGCTACGAAACGTTACCCGAGTTCGGGTCCGTGTGTGTTCCCAGATACTTTGGTCTGAAATCTGCCAGCGGATGAAGCACCCTACGGTAGACCTCCGTCTCGTAAGGAACATTGCCGCGGTGCCCGAAACAATCGTGGCTTTGCCCGGCCTGATACTTGATAAATACGCGCCGTCTGTGACCATCCGGCAATCGGCAGGTGACAATCTCGTTCGGGAAGGTGCACATGAATGGCGGAAGCGTTCTTCTGAGGATTTTCACCGGACGCCGTTCCTGGCTGTCGCGACCCAAGGCAGCCGTGAGCCGGAGTGTTAGAGTCCTCGAATCAGGCAACAGCGAAACTGGCGTTTTCAAGATGGGACATCCTGCATTTCGTTTTCACACGGCAGCACCGGCCCGAGATTTTCAAACCATTGGTCCACTTCTGCTAATGCCTCCCAGGCCCAAGGCGCTCGATCCTGCACGAGCGCAATGGCCGGCCAAATAATGCGATTGGCCAAGCGCGCATACTCGGCTGTCTCGAAGAGCAGATTCAATGCTTGCGCTTGTGGCAGGCACCAACCGGAACGTGTTGTTTCCGCGTGATACATCTCCGAAACCCAAGACCGCTCTTGAAGCGGCAACCGCAACAGAAAAGTCGACAGGTCGTAGCTTGCCGGTCCGACGGAGGCATGGTCCCAATCGATAAGGCGGGTGTGGAACCCATTTTCGGTGGGGATGACGAAAATATTGATGTGCCACAAATCGCCGTGCAGCAAGGTCTCTGGCCCGCCCCATGTTTCCAGTGCTTCAGCGCGCTCGGGCAATTCCTGGCGCAATTTGGACAATCGTTGCAGCAGGCTGTTGCGTATCGGGGCTTGCTGAGAGGAAGGCTGACACGCTTCCAAGGCGTATGTGGCATCGCGCACATTTGCATCGTAGAAGTGAACTCCCAGGTCGCACCCGTGCAGCCGAACTTCTCCCAACAGCGGGTGCCGAGCAAACTGGAGGTGAAGCTGTGCAATTACTTTGATCGCTGCGGACACTTTCTCCCGGTCGATCGGGCTGACATCGAGTTCGTACGCACCGAAGTCGTTATAGACATGCCAGACACAATTGTGGCTGGGCTCAGCGACGCTCCCCAACAATGCCGGCCCGTTGTCCCTCATGCCCACCGCGGGCAACCAGCGTTCCTCCACCAATTCACTGCGCCGGGCAATTTCCGGCTTGAGGCGCTTAACGATTAGTTGGCGAAACTTTCCGTTGATTAAGAAGCGCAGCCGGAAGACGCGCAAGGCGCGAGGCTGCAACGTCTGCTCCTCGATCAGGCAGCCCTCCGCTTCGCTGCCGCCCAATAGCTCCTGCAGCAGGCCGCGCAGTTCGGGCAAGCCAGGCTGGGCGTAACCTTCGAGAACTTGGTTCAAACCTTCAATCATGCCCAGCTCCGTTGGAAGGCGCTTAGCGCTCCAATCATGGACGGTTCATAAGATCGCAGCAGACCTATAGCCTTAACGAGCCGTGTGGGAAGAACGAACTCTTGGTCTGTTGTGGCCCAACTCATTTGATCGACGATGCGGAGGAGATTGCCGCAGGCGGCGACGGCTTGAATATCGCTTAAATCCAGGTGCGAATGCCCACGGTTCAAGATTGAGCAGTAGAGGCGCAGGTCTGGGCTGGCCGCACGATCAATGACCTGGGCCAGATCGGCGGCTGGCACACCCCAGCCAGCGAATTCCCAGTCGAACACCAGCAGCTCAGGGCCAGTGGCCACGTCGCGGATGCGCAGATTCTTGTTAACGAAATCGCCGTGCACCAGCGTACGCGGCATCACGTCACAGATTTCCTCCAACTTGCCCCACAGCGATTCGAGTGCGTCAAGGTGCGCGGCCACATTGCGGAACACCGCGGCATCCTCGGTCGACAACGCATTACCGTCCAAGTGATGCAATAACATGGCTCGGCAGTCACGTAGCAATCGCAGGTAATGATCAAGTTCGCGGTCGGGGAGGCGGGACTTGAGGCCGGCCGACGCCGCGGCCAACTGTGTTTCCCCCAGCCAACAGCCTGCAAGCGCACGGTTATTGGGAAGCTGTGGCGAGTAACGAACACCGGCAGCATCTTCAAGGAAAAGCCAGCAGTACTCCCCCTCCGGCTCTTCCAGCATTCCATAGCAGCGCAGTACGGGCATCCCGGCGAGCGGCAGCAGTTCTTGGTAAATCGTGTGTTCGATTTGTGCTGTTGCCGTCCGGCATCTCTTGGCAATGACTCTCGCTCCATCCTGCCTGACCTCGCCGAGCCGGTAAATTGTGCTGTGCCTTCTCCGTTGCAGAAGTTCGAGGCTGCTCGGCTCCCCCGAGTCCGATTGGAGTTGAAGCCAAGCCTGGACGGCGGGGTGCTCCCGCACACCTTCGGTCAAGACTTCGGACATCGTTCGCTTAGACAAGGGCATGGCTCCCTGCGGCCGCCGAGGCAGCCGTTTGCGGCACCGGCTGTCCCCGCGCGGCGCGCTCCGCTGCCGCATAGAAGTACTGCGCCAGTAGCCGCGGCGCGTCGGGAACACCCTTGAAACCGGGAATGCTGCACATGTCCACAACGTATGGTTTCCCTTCGCTCTCGATGATGTCCACTCCGTACAGATCAATGCCGAATGCGCGGCCACAGCTCAAGGCAACTTCTTGCAGCTCAGGCGACAGAGGAAAAAGCTCCCCGTGTTTCTCTTCCTCTGTACGGCGCGGAAAGACCTTCTTCACACCAAAGATCTGGCCGCCAATCGCGTAGATCTTTCGATCGCGGCCGTCGTTCGGGAGGTATCGCTGGGCGAACACGGGCTCGCGCCCAAAATTCACTTCCGCGAGTTCGGCACGGCTCCGGACGATCCGAACATTGTGCCCCCCTGCTCCCTGGTACGGCTTGATGACCAGCGGCCCCAAGTCCAGCAGCGGAACCAACTGATCGGGGTGCGATGCAACGTAGGTGTCCGGCGTAGGCACGCCTGAGGCCTGCAAGATTCGGGAGGCAAGGATCTTGTCGCGGAGCGCCATTGTCACGCGATACGGATTCACAATGACGGCTCCCAGCTCATGGAGCGCGCCCGCCACGCTGAGCGAAAACCCGCTGTTCGTATTCCGCAATACATAAAGGTCATGCTCGACCCGCACCTTCGATAGGTCAACGATCCGGTCAACGGGGTGGACGATTTCCGCGATCGCCCCACATTCTCCGGTCATCTGCACAACTGCGGGCATAAAGCTTTTGCTCTTGTGCGAGTAATGCGGGAGCAGGAATCCGATTCGCACTTTCCTCATTGCGGACTCTCCACGACTGCAATCATCTGACCTCCGGCGATTGACTCAATAGCTGCAAGTCTTCCCTTTTCGATTCTCACAATGACATCACACTGTTTCAAAGCACTGGGGCGGTGGGTGATCACGAGTGTCGTCCGTCCCTGTGCAAGCCGTTCCATTGCTTCCAGGATGAGCGACTCCGTCCTAACATCCACCGAGCTCGTTGGCTCGTCGAGAATCAATATCGGCGCGTCCTTCAAAAATGCGCGTGCAATGGAAATGCGCTGGCGTTCACCTCCTGAGAGGCGCATGCCGCGGTCACCGACGAGCGTCTGATAACCCTCCGGAAGGTTCGAGATGAATTCGTGAGCATTGGCAGCCTTTGCCGCAGCCACGATTTCAGCTTCGCTTGCGTTCGGCCGGGCATAAGCAATGTTCTCCGCAAGGCTGGTGGAAAACAGGACGGACTCCTGAAGAACAATAGCAAACTGGTTGCGCAAATCCTTCAATTTGTAGTCGCGGAGGTCAACACCATCAAGCGAGATTTGCCCTTCAGTGGGATCGTAGAAACGAGTCAGCAGGTTCACCAGCGTAGTTTTGCCGGCCCCCGTCGTTCCCACAATTCCCACGCAAATGCCAGCGTCCACTTCAAATGCAACTTGTTCCAGGGCGGGCCGATTTTGTCCATATCTGAATGAAACGTTCCGGAAAGCAATTTTGCCCGTGGCGCGCACCAGTGAGCGCGGATTGGTTTTCTCTGCGACTTCGGGAAGCTCATCGAGCAAAGCGAACGCCCGCTCGATGTTAGCCATGTAGGACTGGAGAGCCGCCGAGTTTTTGCCCATGCTTTTTAGGGGTTCGTAAAGCAGGCTCACATACCCCATCATCAGCATGAGATCACCGAGGGTGATGACGCCGGATTGCACCTGCCGGAATCCCACAAACAGTACGGTAGCCGTTCCTATCGCGGAGGTCAGTCCAACCAGGAAGTTGTACTTTCCCTCCGCCAGCGCCAGCTTCAGCCGCGCACGCATGCCTTCGAAGCTGCGCCGGACGAAACGATGCCTCTCGTCTTCCTCTTTTCCAAACGCTTTCACCACGCGCAGGGCACCGAGTACTTCCTGCACGACTCCCATTGCCGATTTTTCCAGCTTCTTCACCTCGCGCGCCCCCCGGCGCAGGCGGCGCCGGTAGAATTTTGAGATCAAAAAAAGAATGGGCGAGATCAGCAAGGCAACCAGAGCCAGTTGCCAATCGATTTTCATGGTGACATACAGCATTCCGAGCAGTGTGAAAGCGGAGCCGATGAGCGGAATGAAGCGTTCAGCCAAAACTGCCTGAACCGCCGCCGCGTCGTATTGAACGTTGTACAGCGATTCAGCGGTTCCCTTAACGTCGTGATAGGAAAGCGACAAGCGCTGCATCTGGCCGAAAAGGCCAGATCGAAACTCCAGAAGGACTTTTTCGCCGGTATACGTTTTCAGGAGTGCTACGGCCAGTGTTTGAATCTGGGCGAGAATCGTCACGACAATCAGCAGGCCGACGGCAAAAAGCAACGCGGAGGATGGAGTGAGCCTGAATCCGGCCGGCACAGTTGTCCGAATCAAATGAGGAAGCGGCTTGGAGTCGAGCCCGCTGTCAAGAGCGATCTTTAGCGGCAAAGGGACCAGCAAGGCCAAAGGAGTTGCGAGCAAGCTGAGAAGGAAAAGACCTATTAGGTGTGTCCAGTAAGGCCGCGCCCACCGAAACAAACGAAGGTAAAGGGCGAGGTCACGATTCGAACTGGTCTGCTCAATAGTCATCACGCGCGCTCGAAGTCCAGCTTGATGAGGGCGCGATGGATCGCACCCACGGCTACGGCCGCGCTCCTAAACGTTATGGCTCCGAACATGACGCCGAATGGGCCGAGTATGCCAGCAGCGTATGAAGCGTGATCCAATAACGCGCCAAGGCACGCAATCGTTAGGAGAAGCGCTGTGCCTGCTCCCGAGATCGAAAACCATGGCCGGCAACGAAGGCGCAGCATGTGCTTGCCTCGTCCGTAGTTCTCCGAGACCATATACACGCGCAAGCCGCCGAACAGGCCTCCACGTATCTCCAGGTCCCAACTGTCGTAATCACCGCCTCGGCGCACGACTGCGCCGCCGGACCGCAACACCGATTCCAATGACAGGAGTACCTCGGTGCTATCGAGCCATCTTTCACTCCAAAGCTGAAACATTCGCGGCCACGGGAATGAGAGGGTTGGGAAACGGCGGATCCTCCAGGTCGTCAGAGAATAGACCAGACGGCTCCAGAGACGAGTTAGAGGCTGCATTAGGTGAAGCAGTCCCGTAAGAACGCGCATACGAAATCGAGCAAAGTGACCCGTCGACGCAGGAAAGCGGACTTTCAGCGCCGCGCTTATTGCCGGGACAATCGACAACACGAAAACAAAAGCCGCTACGGGTAAAACACCAAGCAGACGTCCCCAAAGCATGCTGACTGCGCAGAGCGCGGCCAACACAAGATTCGTGAGCTGCCACTCGTGCGTGAGGGGCAGTGAGTTCAGAAGGTTCGGTGCAGGCTGATACAGTCGCGCAAAGCCTGCTGTTCCCCAAGTTCCCTGGTAAATCCGCCCGCGAGACAACGAAACTGAGCGGAATATTCCGTTCACATATATGTGTCCCGCCCACGTTGCGTAGCCACCGGAATTGTACTTTTCCGGCCACTTCCTCTCGAGCATGGCCTCGGCCTTGCCGTAGCCCATCTGTTGTTTCCAATATGCCCGCACCGTCCTGCGATAGTGATGCCAGACCATGGCTGAGGGACTGAACCCCAGCTTCCCGCCTCGCTCTCGCGTTCTCCAGCAAATGTCCACGTCGTCACCAGCTTGCCGGAATTGCGGATCAAATCCATTGATGACCTCCAGCCAGCTCCTGCGGAACGCCATGTTGCAGCCAGGAATGTGCTCTGCTTCGCAATCGGAAAGGAGCACGTGGGCCGGACCTCCCGGCGAGTTAGCAATGCAATTCGCAGTGTCTCCGTCATCCGGGACTGGTATATTCGGGCCCCCGACGCCTGCGTAGTCCTCTTTAAGGAATGCGGTCGCTAGATAGGTCAACCAATCGGGATCGGGGCGGGCATCATCATCTATATACGCGACGATCTCTCCCGTTGCTGATTGCCATCCCAAATTTCGGGCCGCGCTGAGACCCTGGTTTTCGGTGCGGATCAAACGAACGTCGCACTCGGCCGCAATATCTCCAGCGCCGTCCGTTGAACCATCATCGACGACGACGGTTTCATAGTTGGGATAGCGCAGTTTTCCGATTCCTTCCAAGCACTCGCGGATGGTGCGGCTTCCGTTAAAAGTGCACACCACGACAGATATTTTCGGCCATGCTTCTTCGGAAACGAAGGGAACTTCCTGGAACGCTTTTCGAACAACGCTGAGCGCGCGCTTCGGCTCTCTTGTGCGACTCGTCAAACCAAAATCCCAATCGTTGACGTCCTCACCTCCTCTGTACCATTCGTCGGTCCAAGCGTAAGCAAAAGCCCCTGCACAGCCTGCAGCGAAGGACTTCCGTATCTGCCAGTCCAGGCAAGCGGCCTGCGCCTTCTCGCCATTCTTGTGACTATCGAGTCCAATTTCCGTTACCAGCAGCGGACGATTGCCGGCGAGGTTCTGGAGGCGCGCGAGATAGGCCTCATACCTGTCCTGGGACTCGAGAAAAACGTTGAAACAAACCAAATCGAGAAAGGACAAATCCAAATATTCCGTTGATGGATAATTTGCGTAGGAAACGAGCGCTTGGGGATCCTCTTCTTTAACCTCATCGTGCAACTGCTTTAGAAATTTCTCTACGGCGCTTGCTCCATGCCAACGCACGATCGATGCGGGGATCTCGTTGGCAACAAGATAGCCCAAAACAGCTGGATGACCAGTGCACGCACGCGCTCCGCTTCTAACCTGTTTTCTAATCTCGCGAACAATCTTTTTGTCATGCAGAAACGTATAGTGGCGTTCCCCTTGTAGTCCCACCAAGACGCGCAGATTGCATCGCTGGGCAATGTCCAGAAGCCAGTGTGGCGGGGCGGTGTAGGTTCGAACGGCATTCACTCCGTTTGCAGACATCTGAGAGAAGTCCTGTTCAACCACGCGCGGCGAAGGGAACGCGACACCGTCTAGGCTCGGCCGGAATGTTCCATAGGTCACGCCGCGGACGTAGAGCTTCTCCTGGCCCACCCAGAGAAATTTGCCCCCTAAGGTAGGGCGCGAACGGACAGAAGCCATTTCCGAAGCGGGAGGGAATTGTAGGACAATCTCTGGCTCAGGAACTGACACCTCGTCAGGGGCGCTGATAGAAATTGTTCTCACAGACATATTCGCGCTGCCCCTAAACTGGCTCGTAGTTCTTCGACGCCGCATTCGATTTGCTGGCGGGATTGCAAACCCGCTTGAGTTGCCCGGACCAAGCCCTCACGCACGAATAATCTCGTTGCGTGATTCACGGCGCATCCTGCTCTGCCATTCACGAAGACCCGAATTCCAGGATGGGACGATTGCTCATGCAAGTACGATTTGTTCGAAGAAGCTGTCCTAGTCATCCATCACCACCACAGCCGAAAATTGAGAGTGCGCGTAAACCTGCTGGCGTTAACCGTTGGGGTACGAAGTGGCCGAAGCTTGCCGGATACCGGAATCTCTCTGAAATCCCTCCTTGCAGAAATTCAAAAGCTGTATTTCGCGGAAAGCTGGATCGTCCTTGCCGGGCCCGCCGCAGCGCCTTGACCGAAGAGTGGAGAACTCACCACTCCGATGATGCTTGTGACGTTCGTATGATTGAAGGCGTTGAACGCATCCACACTGAACTCCATGCTCCGTCTCGGATGACTATGTTTGCCTTCGGAAGCGCGCTCCAGGCTGAACACTTTCGTCAACCGCACGTCCAGTTGCACCATCCCTGGGCCGCGCCCCGTGTTGCGCGTGAAGCCCGGAGGCCGGGTCACCGTGTCGCCAGTGAGATTTGAGCCCGTGATGATGTCGAAAGGCGTCCCGGTGGCGGCCCACAGAAGTGACCCTATCCGGAAACCGAAAGGAAATTGCATGACGCCGGCAAAGTTGACGCGATGCCTGCGGTCGAAATCCGCGGGCCCGGTCTCCGGGCGCAGGTCGTAGTTGTTCGCCGGCAGCGCAAAAACTCCGCCTGTGTTGTTGGTGTACTTGGAGAATACATATTGCGCGTAGCCTTTGAAGTGCTTTCCCCAGCCCCCTCGGAACGTTAACGTCGCCGCGTGTCCTTGGAGGAATGCTGTGGATTCGATCTCATCAACGTTCAAGAAATTCGGGTCGGGACGCGGTCCTGTCCCGGGTAGCAGCGGGGCGTTAACGTCCCGAAGCCGGAACAGATGCACGCCGCGCAAAAACGAATATTCCAGCGAGAGCCACGTTCCTCCCCAAATCTCTTCTTCGACCCCGGCGCTCGTTTGTATCAGGTAGGGGGATTGAGCAGCGGAAGACACGCGGGTGATGCTGGGCGGGGGAGACGCGACCTGGCCGCCCTGGAAAGGATCCGGATAAGAAGGGTTGGTGATGTCAATCTCACGGACGTGCACACCATCTAGGAGAGACGCCTGCTGTGTCGCTGTACGCGGCAAATT
>MNEA01000095.1:0-9478 GCA_001917435.1 Acidobacteria bacterium 13_2_20CM_2_57_6 | reverse complement strand
GGCTAAGGTTTGGCAACACTCGCATCGTGTCCTCAGCGAACCCGCTGGTATGCTGTGTGGAATAGGAAACGCTCGGGTCGCCTTGATTCGCCTGGAAAAGATCCGGGGTGCCCATGTGATTCTGGACAACATTGCGATATTGGTCGAGGCTGCTAAAGAAGAAAATGCCTCCGAATTTTGTTGCGTCGAAGATGTTCAACCAGTCAGTCCTAGTTGTGGCGCCGAAAAGAAAACTGTGCTTTCCGCGAATGTATGTCGCGGTATCCTGAACATCGAACGCCCGCGTGTCTTTACCATCAAAAGTTTGGGATGGTCCGCCTGTAAACACACCGCTCACGAGGATTTCCGGCCCGCTGGCCTGATTCCCAGATTGTGACGTCTGGCCTCTAAAGACAAGAATGATCTGGTTGCGAAATTCAGGTGAAAAAACCGCACTTTCGATCAATTGCGCCCGATGGGCGTGCCCACTGGCGCTGGTCCCTTGCCCTGGAAGGCTTAAGGCTCCTACTCCGCTGTTTTTAGTCAAGTGGTCGGTGAAAACGTAGTTCAGGGAAAGTGTTTGCATCTCCGTCAGTGACCACTGCGCCCGCGAGAAAACTTGATCGCGTCGCCGTGGCGCGGGCACATTGAGATTGACAGGCCCGGTAAGGGCGACCGTATTCAAAGCATTTACAACTGCGCTTTCGTCGTCCATCAAACGCTCGCCGGCGAGATAAAAGTTGCCATTCTTCCCAGGTAACGGCCCGGCCAAACTGGCCTCCACAAACCGCCGGTTCAGCTCCGGCTTCGCACTTGCGAAGGCGTTTCGTGCGTCGAAAACGGAATTCCTCGCGAAAAATGAGACGCTGCCATAATACCGACGGTGGTGTCCGTGTTTTGTAGTGATTTCCGCTCGTGCGCCGCCGGGATGTTGAAACTCCGCTGAATAGGGATTGCGATTGATTCTCACTGTTCGGATGGCCGCGGCTGGCATGTCGAGCTCTGCCCCGTCCATGCCATCGACAACGATCGATGTTCCTTCGCTGCCTTGTGCTGCGGGCGATGTAAATGAGTCGATGAATGGCCGGAGAAGATCGATTACAAGAGGGAGTCCGTTGAAAAAAGTCTCGTCTATTTTCATTGAGTAACTGTTGCTTTCCGGAGACACCCTATCATCACTGGTATCGGGCTTTACGGTGACCTCATCTTCTACCGTTCGTAATTTCAGCTTGATCTTCAACGAACTCGGCCTCTCTGTTCCTACTTGGATCTGGCTCCGATAAGCCTCAAAGCCGCTAGCTTCGACCTGGAGAAGGTAATTGCCCTGTGCAAGTCCAGTGAGGACGAAGGTGCCATCTTCAGCGGTGATCGTCTCTTGTTTCGCCTGAGTTTCTTGATTAACTAGAGTCACCGTTACTCCCGCCAGCGCTGCGCCGCCCGGTCCTTGGACTTTACCGCTTACGCTCGCGTTGTCCTGGGCCACGAGAAAGAGCGGCCAAATCAAGATGGAAATCACCGCACAAAGCGCAAACGATAATCCTCTCGCCACCTTCGTTTTGGGCCTCCCAACTATTTCCCGGGCTCGTTCAATTTCAACATGCGAGTTCATTGCCGACTCCGTTTGCGGTTGCCGTAAACAGCCCGACTGGTTGTTGCCCAGCCGCTGAGTGACGAGGCCGCGCCCCAACTGTCACGCTGCAGTGGCATGGGAAGGAGCCTCTCTTAGCGGGTCCACCTTTCGTCGAGCCGGGTCAACGCCGCCCATTGTGGGTTTTCTAGAAATGAGCCAATTCCAAGCAGTTTGAACGATGTTTTCCAGAGAGGAATGCCGCGGTTTCCAGCCCAGAAGCTCCCTGGCTTTCGCTGGATCGGCGACGAGTTCAGGCGGGTCGCCGGGGCGACGCTGCACTTCACGAACCGGGACGCGGCGTCCACTCACCCGTTCGACGGCTGCAACTACCTGGCGAACGGAGTGACCACTTCCCGTGCCCAGGTTAATGGCGGCATTCTCTTGGCTCTTGAGCATGCGCCTTAGGGCTGCAACATGAGCCTCGGCCAGGTCCATGACATGCGTGTAGTCGCGGACGGCAGTGCCATCTGGAGTGGGATAATCCGTACCGTAGATCTCGAGCGCCGGTTTCTCTCCCAGAGCCGCTTGCATGGCGAGTGGAATAAGATGAGTTTCCGGTGAATGGTGCTCTCCCAACTCCCCATCTGGGTCAGCACCGGCCGCGTTGAAATAGCGCAAGGCCGTCCAGCGCAAGCCATAGGCCTCCCCGTACCAGGCGAGGATGCGTTCAACCATCCTCTTCGACTCACCATAAGGGTTTATCGGAGTCTGGATGTGCTCCTCGCAAATGGGAACGCTTGCTGGAGTACCGTAGGTCGCGCAGCTGGACGAAAACACAATGTGCTTTACCCGCGTATCCGTCATTGCGTCCAACAGCCGGAGCGTGTAGGTCACATTGTTGCGAAAATACTGCCGCGGGCGCTGCATGGACTCTCCCACGTAGGCGAACCCGGCAAAGTGGACAACGGCTTGAATTCTATGAGATTTGATGAGTTCGCGAATTAATGCGGAATCACCAAGATCACCTTCAACCAGCGGACCCCATTTCACAGCCCACCGGTGACCCGTGGAAAGATTATCCAGCACGATTGGCTCGAACCCTGCGCGAGCCAAAACTTTGGCAGTATGGCTGCCAATGTAACCCGCCCCGCCAGTCACAAGTACCCGCATCCAGCCTCCAGAGAAAAACGAAAATCTCCGCCACGGCCTCAGCTGGGGCGGAGATCGCAATAACGGTAGATTTCAGCACTGCGCGACTTCGATGCCACCATTCGCGTCGCATTAACACGGTATTAATGTGGAGATGCGGCGTCAATCGGCTGATGGACTAGCCCAAATGGTTAGTCCGGATGGTTAGTACTGCTTCAGGGGAACAAACGAGAAAAAATCGAAGAAACTGACGATTCAAATAACGTATTGCAAACCGATCCGGTAGTTCGGGCCGGATGGGGCGTGTTCTACCCAACGAACTTGAACGAGCGTGGGGATCTGCGCGGGCATCCGGGGAAACAAGAGCCGGCCTTGAAGAAGCCCGGACGTTTCCGGAGCATGCGGCGCAATCACGCAGAACCCCCCATCCGAAATATCTCTTACCTTTCCTTCAATAGCCCGCGACTTCGGCTGGCTGGGATGCAATGGCAACTGGCTGCCGCTAAACCGTCCAGTGGTTGGATAACGTCGATGAAAGCGCTTTTTCTGCGACCCTGATCGCATAGGAGCCCATCTAACCTGGCACGCCCATCAACCCACGAAAATGAACGTGGGATGAACAGAGTATGAGTTTAGGAAAAGGAGTTTTCGCCGTTCATGGATTTCGACGCCTGAAGAATTCTCCCGATGATGCCGGTCCTGTTTTCCGCGCCAACTTTGATCATCACGGATCGTAAGAAAGCCTTAGCCGTGTTTGGGCTGATGTTCATCCGGCCAGCGATCTGCTTGGTGCTGAGATCCTGAAGCAGAAGATCGACGGTTTCTTTTTCGCGGGGGGTTAACCGGAATTCCCGAGCCACACTTTCGAGATGGAGCGCGCCGCGGTGATTTCTTTCCAGTAGTAGAGCGACCGCGGGTCCGCGCCCAATTCCGAGGTTCGATTTCATCGAGAAGGCTCGAAGTTGGTAGCGCCTCTTTCCCGAGGCGACTTCATTCAGAAATTTGGATGGAGAGATACCATTATGATGTCCGTTGTGATTGCCGTTGCTGTGGAGAAGCGCTCGAATCTTGCCCTGCAAAGAGTTGCCAAACACTTTGGTCTCGGATGGAACTCCCGGATAAGCAAGGATGGCCAGAGCCTCTTCACTGGCGTAGATGGGCCGAAGGGAGGCATCCAAAAGAAGAAACCCCGCAGCCAGTGTTTCTCCACGCCCATGACCTAGATGATAGCCATTCCCGAGACTTTTATCGATTGCTTTGGGGAAGCGTTCCCCAAGAACACCACCGAATCGCGCCGAAGGATTTCGCAGCTGGTCCGAGAATGACCCTGATGAATTTAGCTTTCTCGTTGCCAACATCTGCACCACCAATCAGTCTGGTCCTGCGACCTAGTAGGGCTGGGTGCGAACAGCGCCGCTCGCCCTCGGCAATCATATGTCTCCCTGCCCAGGGCCGAGCTGCTGCCTGGGTGCACAGACCGATATAAATAAAAAAGGGCCCGTTCTTGAATACTTCGGAGGGCCGATCGTTACAATCAGGTTAAAACTGTATTTCGCTATGGGGAAAATGTCGTTCAATTCCGGACAGCTTCTTAAGTTCATTCGGCCAATGCAAAAACCTGGCGCCGGTTAGCTTAGTCAAACTTTTTCCTTACATTTTCGATTTTCGAGGTCTCTGTATTATGAAGTGTCCGGCCGAGGTCTATCAACCCTCTGTTCGTACTTGCCAAGGATTCGACTATACGTTCCGTGACAATATCATCGTGGTTACCGATTGAAGGCACATCTGCGTGGGTCACAAAAAAATCAATTTCTGCACAGTCCTCGTCGGTCAGGCCGTCGGCATCAAAGAAATTCACGACGACATCTGGCTTATCAGTTTTATGGATTACGACCTAAGATATTTAGATTTGGAGACTCGCGTTTTGGAACCGCTTGACAATGACAGGAATAAGGATCGCCGAAAGCGACTGTTTTCTACCGTCGCCAAACGCGCGTCAACGGAGATCCACAATAATGCCGAACCTAGTTCAAAGCGTGCATTCAAACGATCGCCGCAGTTGCGGCACCCGTGCTCGGTGTGGTGGTCTCCGGTACGAAGAGTTTCCGTAAAAACCGGCCTCTTAATAATGAAAGGGCTTTCTCGGCGGATTTCCCCGTGGGCTGGGTAGAGCCATCCCACTCCGGTTCAAGTATCTAGAGGGGGTTTTGGCCACACTCCTTTGAGCTTGGTGGAGCTGTCCCACTTCGGTCACCTACCTTAGCCCGATTGTGTATCGCCCGAGGGGGGCTCAGACTCGACCCCGGGACAGAACCCTTTCATGTCGAGCATCCACTTCATGCGTTATGTGAGCCGGATCAAGGCCCTACACCGTAAGCGTCATCCCAGTACCGTGTAGACGAAGCGTGAGTCTGTAGCGATGATGCCAGTTGTGGGCACATCGGGAAGTGTCCACGAGGGATAGATGGACACTTCGGAGCAGGCCGCTTCGGCGGCGCCTTGGGAGGGCCGATCCGCAAGAACAAACTTTTCATCTTTGGAGATTATGAAGGGACTCGGGTTCGCTCGGGAGTCGGGCTCCAAGCCAACGTCCCCACCACTTCTCGCAACAGCGGCTCTAACGCTTCGCGCAGTCCCGGCCGAGATGGAGAAATCAGATTCTTACAAGTCTCCTGTAGGCTCGAGACTAAGCGCGTTGAACGCGGGGGCGACAGCAATTTCTGTGTTTACGGCGAACCCTGCCCTTGCGCACGTGGATACGGGAGCGATTCGCGGCACGGTGACCGACGCGAGCGGGGCAGTGGGACCGACCGAAACCTTGGTAATTCTGAAACCAACGGAAAATCAGGAGCTTGCAAGGCATTTTCAGGAGCATTGAGTAGGGTTTAGAGCGGTCAGAAACGCTTAATGTTCCTTTTGTTGTTCACACGCGGCAGGCGGGTTGGCACCCCAAATCAGAGCCGCGAGCAAGGTTCAGATTCCTCCGATTCAGGTTCCACACTGTACCGAATCCCCCAGCAGAGATTTTCGGGTACTAACCTTCCGGGTTACTTCGGTCAGACAATTGACGCAGCCTTTCCTACATTAATACCGTAATACCGTGCGAATGCGAAGTCACTGTGACTGAGAGAGCGGAGCTGTAAGTGTGGCCACACGGTGATTACAGAGCGGTCTCGTTGACGACACATTAGAGCAAAATAAAAACTGGATGAAATCCTATGCACCAAAGCGACCCCGCACACTTCCCAGGAGTTATCCCAGGGTTGCAGTGGTACGCGATTCAGACGCGTTCCCGCCACGAGAAGTTCGTCGATTCCCAGCTGAAACAGCGGGGCGTCACTACATTCTTACCGCTGGTCAACGAGCTACGCCGTTGGAGCGATCGGCAGAAATTGGTGCAGTTGCCCTTGTTCTCCAGCTACGTCTTTGCGCGCTTTGTCGCCTCCGTGGAAAACCGAATACGGATCGTACGACGTAGAGCCGATCTGATCATCTTCACGGCCTCCGATTCGCTCCACGTACAGATAACTTTTGCTGACGAGTCCACGAGGTGCGGCGTGTTTTTTCCTGCCCCAACTTCTTGCCCGCCCAAACTTGGTCCCGATCAGGTTCCCGCGTGTGACAGAAAGGAGGTGCCAGAATGAGCCCCAGTTGCCGTGTCTCAATCTACTCACAAGATAGTCTCGGCCTGGGTCACTTACGAAGGAACATCCTGATCGGCGGAGCTTTTCTGGACGCCAGGAAGGACGGCAACGTTCTCCTGCTGGCTGACTCGCCGGTGGCTCCATTTTTCACGGTCCCGGAGCGCATGGACCATGTCAAGCTGCCCTCCATCCGCAAGGTCAGCGCGGGATGCTGGGAAGCCACGCGCCTGCGGATCGACCAGAGGGAAGTGGTGCAATTGCGTGCCGACCTATTGCGCAACGTTCTCCTGAACTTCCGGCCCGACCTGCTTCTCGTCGATCATATGCCGGTTGGCGCTCAAGGGGAACTGCTGCCCGCGGTCAAGGCTCTGAAGCAGGCTTATCCGAAGTGCTGCGTGGTCCTCGGCCTGCGCGACATCCTGGATGCCCCTGAAGTGACCCAGCGTGTATGGGAATCGGAGGGGGCCTACGACGCGGTGCGCCGCTACTACGACCGGATCCTAATCTATGGCAGCAAGGAGATGTTCAACACCTGCTCGACCTATAGCTTGCCGGTACTGCTTACCGGGACTCATTACTGTGGCTACGTGGTCAAGCGAGACCCGGTGAAGCGTGCGAAGGAAGTGCGGCAAGCCGCCGGGATCAGGAAAGGTCACTTCATCTTCGTGTCGGCGGGTGGGGGAGGCGATGGGCAGTTGCTCATGCGGACGTACGTGCGCGCGATCCGCTTGCTGCCGCCCGGCGCCGATTTGTTCACCCTAATGGCGGTGGGGGTGAATGCCCCGTCGGCGTTCGCGAGCGAACTCGTAGCCGAGGCCAGTGGTCTCCCAATTCGGATCGTGCCCTATGTGGATGACAGCGCGAGTTGCATCGCCGCCGCCGATCTGGTGGTCTGCATGGCCGGTTACAATACCTTGGCGGAGGTGCTGTACCTGAAAAAGAAAGCGCTGGTAATTCCTCGCAGCGGACCCAGTGCAGAGCAAACCACACGCGCCAGACTGCTTGTCAGCCGACACCTCATCGACGTGCTCTATCCCGCGAACCTTTCTCCGGAAACGCTGGCAGAGCGACTGCAGGAGGACCTCAAGAGGAGTGACTACCCGCTCTCGGAGGGAACGCTTCCGATGGATGGCGCAACCCGGGCGGCGGATCGCCTCGTAGAACTCCTGCAGGTGCCCAAAGAAGATTATGCAGCGTCCATCTGAGCGGGAGCCGAAAATCGGATACTTGGTCAGCACTTGGCCACGCCTGTCGCAGACTTTTGTCTTGAACGAGATCCTCGCCTTGGAGCGATGCGGCGTTTCGCTGCGGATCTTCTCCACCAAAGCCCCACGTGCGGAACCGGTGAACGTCAAGGTTGCCAGGGTGCGCGCTCCGGTCACTTATCTGAATTTCAGGCGTCACGGCTGGACGGTCCTGCGGGCCAATCTCCGCATCGCGCGAGACCTGCCCGGACGCTACTTCCCAACCATGCTCCTGGCGTTGCGTTACGGGCGGCGGAGCATTTTGGGGCGCTTCTTCCAGGCCGGCTATATGGCGGATCTTTTGCGCCACGAACCCGTCACTCATCTGCATGCTCACTTCACCACGGCTCCGACCCAAGTGGCCATGTTCACGCACGAATTGGTAGACGTGCCCTACAGCTTCACCGCTCACGCGCGCGACATTTACGCCGATACGCAACCGTCGCTTCTGCGAGCGGAGATGGAGTGCGCTCAAGCTGTGGTGACCGTCAGCGAGTACAACCGGGAATACCTACATCGGATCAAGCCACACCTCGACGGGAAGGTGCGGTGCATCAACTACGGTCTGGATCTTTCTGAGTTCAATTTCCGGTGGCCGCGCGCGTCGGATCCGCCGCCGCCCATCATCCTCGCGGTGGCCCGGCTGGTCGAGAAGAAGGGACTGGGCGACCTAGTTCTCGCGGCTGACATCCTCCGTAAGCGGGGCCACAACTTCCGCCTGCAGATCATCGGCGACGGAGAACTGCGGCACCAGCTGAGATGCCGCGTGGCAGATTGCGGCTTGCAGGACTGTGTCAGCCTGCTGGGCGCGCAGCCTCACGAGAAAGTGCGCCTCTCCTACGAACGCGCTTCCATCTTTGCGCTTCCTTGCGTGGTGGCGGCGGATGGGGACCGCGATGGTCTACCGAACGTGCTGCTGGAAGCTATGGCCTGCGGCCTACCTGTGGTTTCAACTCCAGTGGCCGGCATTCCGGAGTTGATTGAGTCGGAGCGTGATGGGTTGCTTGTCGCGCCCGGCGACCCACCGGCGCTTGCTAAGGCACTTGAGCGGGTCCTGACGGACGCTTACTTGCGCGACCGGCTGGCGCGCACCGCGCGAGCCAAGATTGAGGAACACTTCTCGATCGAGGGTAGCGCCAAGCGACTGCTGGACATATTCGTCCGCCCCGTGAAATGAAAGGCTTCATGTCCGCATCCGCGACCATCCTCGACGATCAGGCTCTACCGACCCTTCGCGCCGTGTTGGATCCGGAGGAACTCCGTACGCATCTCCGCTGTTCCCCCCGCCTTCAAGCAAGGGGAGTCGGAGAGATCCAGGTTGACCTGCTTCGGCATCACCCGGGGAAAAGGTGCGTGGTCGAAATCAGGGTGCAAACGCGACAGGGACCACTGGACCTGATTGGCAAGGTGTATGCGAAAGATCGCTCCGATGTCTTCAGGTTGATGCAGGAGATCAGGAGCGAAGGCTTCGGTCCTTCGGAAGAATTCTCAATACCCGAGGCAACCGCCTACCTGCACCCGTTGCAGTTGTTGTTGCAGGAGAAGGTTCCGGGCCGGGCGGCAACAGAGTCATTCCTGTCACACGATGAATCTGAACGTGAAGCAGCAGCTGAACGCTGTGCCCGCTGGCTGGCGAAGTTCCACGCGCTGGCGCCCCGCCTTGGGGCACGCTTTCAGCCGAGCAGCTATCTTGCCTCGCTCGAACAATGGTTCCACCGGCTGGCCGCCCTGGGCGAGCCCTTCGCGCACAAGGCGGGGGCGTTATTCAAGAGGCTGGAACAGACAGCATCGGCGCTAGATCACGCTGAGATGCATACCATCCACGGCGACTTTACTCACCACCAGGTGATCTTCGCCGAACGCTCCACGGTGAGCGTTGACTGGGATAGCTA